>NZ_JAGGKL010000008.1 GCF_017873625.1 Methanobacterium petrolearium
TACAATGAAATAATCGGAAATAAAACATTTTACGAAGGATGGATAAAAAAAATTTTAAGAACAAATTGTTAAATTTTTAATGTCGTGGACTATAAATTGATTAACTGAATATTGTTATCCTGAAGATGTTTTTCTGGACCTTTGAAGTTTTCATTTTCCCCAATAACTACCACAGGAATGTTATAAAGTATTATTGCTCCAGAACACATCACACATGGTGAAAGAGTTGTGTAAAGTATACAATTTTTATAATCATCTGCTTTCATCCTACCTGCATTTTCCAAACAGGCCATCTCAGCATGTAAAATAGTAGAATTCATTTGCACCCTTTGGTTATGGCCTTTGCCTACGATTTCGCCATTTTTAACCAGGACAGCACCAACTGGAATTCCCCCACCATTTAAACCTTTTATGGCCTCTTTTTGAGCCTGTGACATGAACCAGTGATGTTCATCTTCAAGTGTGTCTGGGTTTTCCTGCATGTTCCTACTTCCCACCCTAATTATCCAGTGTTTCAACAGTAGCATCTAATCTATAACATCTTTTCTTGAAAATAAAGGCATTTGTTCCGCCAAGAACAATTTCCGCATAATTTTTTTACAGTTTGACTGTTCAACTTCATTGTTTTGGATAGGAGTGATGCTGAAGAATGTACTGATCCTTGTTCAATCTTTAATTTCTCAATGACTGCAGAATCCATGATTTTAATATTGTTTGATGAGTCCCTATTGCATATCCCCTGAGAATTATGCGGACACATCTGGCATATCGAATCCGTCCCAATCATAACCTGAATAAAAGAAGAAGAATTTTTTATGGTTTTTTCTATGATCTGGGCCATGTTTTCAGTGAATTTTTTATTGTAACCAAATCCCTGAAATCCTTGCATGCAAAGGAGATGGTGGGCTCTGATCCTTATCGGTTCCGAACCAACGCCATTTTTGACGTTTTTCACCATTTATACCTCTTAATATTCTTTTTTTGGAGTTATGGCTTTTGTGAGTGCTGCTGCACCGGCAATTTTCACCAAATCCCCCAAGATGAAGGGGAAAAGACCCATGGTAAGAAGGGTCAGAATTGTTGGAAAGCTTCCGTTTACCATGTACATCCATAATCCTAATCCTAAGAGTCCGGGAATGTAAATAAATGCGAAGTTTGCCACGGATAGCAACCCTAACATAGGACGGAAGTTTCGGGACTGAACATATTTATCTGTGAAGTATCCCATGAAAAATGCGGTTAGAATGAACCCAAGGAAATATCCTCCGGTAGAACCCAAAAGTATACTATATCCACCAGTCATCCCTGCAAACCATGGGACTCCTAACAAACCTACGGCAAGATACATTACTTGGCTGAGTCCACCCCACCAACGACCCAGAACCACACCTGCCATTAAAACAGCGAAGGTTTGGGCAGTTATGGGCACAGGAGTCCATGGCAATGGTATTACTATCTGAGCCATTATTCCAGTGACACATGCCATGAAAAATGCCATTATTACTTTGTTAACTAAAGAAGTATTAGAACGCCACGTGAAAAATGAGTATCTTTTCCGGAAATAATTTTCTATACTGATTTCCATTTCTATCACCCACATATGTGTATAAATTCTGAATCTGTTGAAAACTATTTAAATCCATTTTAATTAGTTAAGATCTATTTAAATTCCATCTAAATTGGTTGGAATCTATTAAATCCCCAAATTATCTTTTTAAATGTTCAAAGAGCAGATATGCGGAGATAACTGCTTTTTCAAATATTTTTTATAATATTTTAGAAGTCTCTAAAAGATTAAGAAAAGCTTGATAAGCTCTTTTAATGATTAGATTCCTGATAAATATATAGTTATCTTAAACTAGAATTTCACGAATAAATTCGATTACAACTTTTAGAAAGTTAGTCGAACTCCTAAAAAGATTTGAAAGAACAAAGAAATTTAAAAATTTCATATGGAACTAATTACTGAATTAAAATATTATATAAATGGCTTTAAATAATTATTTTTTCTCGGTTTCTAATTAAGGCCGATATTTTCTAATTAGAAATAATGGTATCACTGCCAAAATCTGGGCAAAAAGGGAGAATGTCACCATCAAAGTTATGGAGAAATCATAGATTATTCCCAATGTAAAACTACCAATAAACCATGAAATCCCATAAATAGTGCTGAATACACCATATGCTGAACCTCTTATGTTTACTGGGGACATTTCAGCAACAGCTGCTCTCATGATGGATTCTTGAGCTCCCATGCCCACCCCCCATAACCCCATTCCCAGTAGAGCCATGCTGAAATCACCCCAGAAAACCAGTGGGGCGAAAAATGCCGATGAGGTTACTGCAATGATCAATGCCCACATACCGATTTTATCAAATAATCTGCCGAATACTAAAGCTGCCAGTGCATCTACTCCCATAGCCACTGAATAAAAAATTGGAATCATCACTGGTGATACCACTTCTGCCCTTTGGAAGTGATAAGCAACCAGGGGAAAATCAGCAAATCCCAGGGCAATAAAAATCACTGCTACTATGTATATCCAGTAAACCTTCATTAAACCCTTTGTTTGGATTTTTGGAACATTCACTTCAAGATCATGCGGATTGGGATAGAGAAGTCTTGAAGTTACTAGAACGGTTAAGGTCAATATCGCAGGTAAAAGTAGAAAAGCAAAACACAACTGGTAGTTACCAGAGAAGTACAGGATGACTGCAACCATTAAAGGTCCTATGATGGCCCCTATTTGATCCATGGCTTCGTGAAGTCCAAAACCCCATCCACGACCCACCTGTGATGTGGCATGGGATAACATCACATCCCGGGAAGGTGTGCGAATTGCCTTTCCCATTCTCTCAGCAATAAGTAGAAGGGCAGCCATGGGCCAGTTTCCTGCAAGGGCTAGTAACGGTACTGCAAAGAGGTTAACTGCATAGCCGATGATGGTCATAGCCCAGTATCTTCTTGTTTTGTCAGCCAGATACCCAGAAAGAAAACGAAGGGCATATCCAACCAATTCACCAAATCCGGCAACGAAACCCACTACAGCTGCATTTGCACCCAGTAATGCAAGGTATGGTCCAGTTATGCTTCGAGCACCTTCATAGGTCATATCTGCCAATAGGCTTACAATTCCAAGCAAAATAATGAATTTAAGAGCATGACCCTTAATATCATTATCTGGAATATTTAGTTTTAGATTGACCATATAAATCAGATTTTTTTTTAAGCTGTGATTTTCATCAATGCTTTACCTATCCCCAGAGTAGTAGGAGTGGTGGGAGAAGTAAGATGAATATTGGTTTTTAACTTATTTTATTCTTCTATAACTTCTTTTATGAGTTCATTAATTTTTTGACGTGATTCATGGAGGATTTTTTCTCCTCTGGGTGTTATCTTATAATATTTCCTTATCTTTCCTTTCACATTTTCTTTTCTACATTTCAAAAAGCCTTCACTTTCCAGAGAATGGAGAATAGGGTACATAATACCAGGACTTACTTTATAACCATGATTTTTTAGTTCTTGAATCATTTGAACCCCATATATTTCTTCTTTACTTGCATGGTAGAGTATGTGTATTCTAATAAATCCCAGGAAAAATTTTCTATTTAACATAATGAGTACCTCTACTAATTTAATATCTGATTTAGATATTTAGTTTAGATATCTTTAACCAATATCTCATATAGATTTTATACTTAATAAATTTTCATTTAAAATTTTTTAAAAAAAATCAAAAAACCATCCTTAGTTAAAGTAAAACCTGAAAAAAAACAACTGAAGGTTGATCAAAGATGTCACTTGTTGCGTTATTACTATAAATGGCAAAAATTAATATTAATTTTATGCGACATTCAATGTGATCTCATCAATTAATTAAGTATAAATTATTACTTTTATTGATAATTTTACTACATGATCTTGTAAATCACTTAATCAATAACCCGGAAAAAAGAATAATATACGAATTTAAAGTAATTTAGCACGGTCATAAACATTTTTGAGTGTTTTCATATCCACACTGGTATATATCTGGGTTGTAGATAGGTTAGAATGGCCTAAAAGTTGTTGTATAGCGCGAATATCCACACCATTCTTTAACAGATGCGTGGCAAATGAATGGCGGAGAATGTGAGGAGTTACCTTCTTTTTTATACCTGCTACTCTGGCGTAATCCTTGATCATCATCTGCACATAACGAGGAGTTAAATGGTTGCTCTGACGATTGACGAAAATGTATTCACTATCACATGATCTTTCTTGGAGATATTCTTCCATCAGCGTTTTGGTAGCATCGTCAAACAGAACAATTCGATCTTTTTCTCCTTTCCCCCGAATACGGATGGTTCTTTCTTCTAGATCAACGTTGTTAGTCTGAAGGGTGACCAGTTCAGAAACCCTTAAACCTGAAGAGTATAGTAAAGCCAGTATCAATTTATTTCTAAGTTTTAAAGATTTGGATGTGGGAGAATCAGAGTCCACAGGATTGTAATTATCCAGAGCATTTATAAGATTTTTCACTTCATCCTCATTTAGGGATTTAGGAAGTGATTTGGTTCTTTTTGGGGTTTTGACCTCTTCAAGAACGTGGATCCCTCCAAATTCAAAGAACTTCTTAACAACCACGGTCACCAGGTAAATGTAGTTCTGGGAAACTTTTTTTTCACGCTTCAAATATCGTATATAACGTTTGAATCCTCTTAAAACTTGTTGTTCGTTGTTAAGTTCTTTTTCATTCTGTAGATGTTTGTAAAAATTGTTTATAATGGAACGATAGGTTTTGATGGTGTTACGGGAATAGTTGCGTATTTCCAGTTCAAAAAGATAGTCTTCAATCATTTCTGGAATATCAAAAACTTCCAAGAAGTTTGCTTCCGGAGGATAGTTAGAAGTGTTACCTACAAATCTTTTGATATCCGTAGGATCCCCACCAGATGATTTCCAGTTTCCGTTGGAATAAGGGTTCATGGTACCAATAATAAATTTTTGTTTAAACCGAATTCTAGGTTAATTATATAAGAATATTTCCTCTAGAATAATTAAATCTTTTCATTTTCCAACTTTATATTGGATAAATAGAATAATTTCAGTATAAAGACTTCAACAAAAGAATAAAAAAGTAATAGTTAAAAAAAAGATTTCTTAAAGGTAGCTGCGGTCCACATGGTCATTGGGAATGCCCTTACTACCTGAATGCATCTTCTGAGAACTGGATGTATCCTTCTCTATTGCCTGTTCAAAGGACTGATAACGTTCAAGTATCTGGTCTTCAATGGATATGGCGTTTTTAACAGCAAATTTTATATGACGAGCCTCAATTAATTCACTGCCTTCCATCACTGCCATATCTCCAGCCATACGAACCAAACCCCCCATGTCTCGAAGTCTTAATGTTAAAGAATCTTTTTGATCGTCTATTATGTGGGCTCTCTTTCTGGATTCATCCATAATCAGTTCAACAGCATTTAAGGTTGCATGTGGGATTTTACCATCCATTTCAATCTCCTGAGCTACGAATTGAGCCATTTTTGCCTGATTTTCCCCAGTATCTGGCATAGTGGTGCGCATCAAAATTTCATATCCTTCCCCCTGAATACGAGAACGCAACGGAGGTAATATATAATGAAGGTCTCGAATATTGCAGGCCCCTACAAATATAAAATCACAGGGCACATCCTCTACTTTCACCGAACTCCCAGCGCTTTGAGGATTTCTGCCAACAATGGGAAAGCATTTATCCTGCATTGCACTTAATATGTAGCGCTGCAGAGGTGCTATGTGTACGATTTCATCAATGAAGAGAACTCCTTCGTGGGCTTCATGGATTGCACCTGGAACAACTCTTTCATAGGGTTGTGTTCCCAGGTCAGGGTGTCCACCATATGGGTCATGCCTTACATCCCCCAGTAACTCGGTTTCACTGGCACCGGTAGCTTGGATGAAATTTTTCCGTTTTAAGGGAACAATAATGTTTTTGGGTTTTTCCTCAACCATCTCCCTTCTCTTCTCCAGAGCATGTTGGTCAAGTATCTTAATCTTGTCCCCATCAACCCGTTCATAAATCACCACTTCTTCGCGACCCTGATGCATTCTTGTGGTGGTGACTCTGTCCTGTGGAACATTTACAGGCTCATTATCCATTTCAAACATTCCTAAAAGATCACCTAAATGTTTTCTACGTGCATTTATATGAGAGTATTTGTCCGCTCCACACTTAGGGCATATGCTCTGATACGCACTACTATAACTTTCACAAGTAGGACATCGAAAACCTAAACGTTCTGCAACAAGTTCCGGAACTTCCTGGGGGGTGACAACATCCCCTTCAGCCCTTTGTAAATCCTCTATTTCACTTTCAATTTCCGATCTGTTTTTTACTTCCACAAAAGGTCTTTCAGGCCTTTCTGGGTTGTGGACAACGGTTATTTCCTCTTGTGGCTTACTCAGGTGAACCGATATGCCTTGTGCTATTAATGATTTTCCTATACCTGGAGGACCTACCAGGAGAAGATTCCTGCGTTGTTTAGCGGCTATTTTCACAAATCTTATAATGTCATCATGACCAATAACCCTTTCCAGGGGATCTTTAGGTATCAAGATATCTGCAGTGCTTTTAATATCTTTAAAAAACTCTTTTTTCATGTTTGCATACATGATATCCCTCAAATTTTGCATCCCCAAGTTCATTTTTGATTCCAATGAATTGAAGACTGAATAAATAGTATATTAATAACTTCATTACTGAAAATGAATGGTTAATAGCCATCCAGAAGTATAGTTTCTGGATTAGCTATTTTTTTGTGATTCTCTGAATAGTTTCAGAGTCATCTTTTTGAAAAAACCGTAGTTATCTGCCAGTGATTATTTTAAGTGGACTTGGTTTTTTGACAACTTCACTCATGCGCACTGCTACTATCTGTTTTATTCCCTTATCTTTGGCAATGTCAATGAGTCTCTGGCTGACCACACCATCAAATACCACTGCATAGGCTCCTTCATTTTGCAAAGCCTTCAGTTCATCGTATAGGGATTCTACTTTAACTTGTTTAAGTATGTTTAATGCATCATCGAGGATTTCTGCATTTCCGGAACCTTCAACATCTTTGAGTAGTCCTTTGAGTAACTTTATTTTATCTGGTGTTTTGTCTACTTGTTTTTTTTCTGGTTTATCCAGTTTTATTCCCATATCATGGTAGATCTGTTCTACGGGTATTTTATCTCTTAACGCCACCATAACTTCATCTTTGGTGAGATCTTCCACTTCTTTACCTCTAGGAGCTCGGGTTACGTAGTCCAGTTCTCCTACTTGAAGGAGTTCCTTGAGGATTAAGTCACCGCCACGATCTCCGTCTAAAAATGCGGTTACTGTTTTTTTCTTGGTAAGTTCTGCTACAGTTTTTGGGACGCTAACTCCTTCCACAGCTATGGCATTTTTAACACCATAACGCAGTAAGTTTAAAACATCGGCACGACCTTCCACAACCAGAATAGCATCAGATGATACTACATTGGGGCCTGAAGGAAGTTTATCATGCCCAAAATCAGTGATTTCGTGGATGCGCATGGCCTCTTTAACTTCTTCAATCATTTTGAGGCTTTCTGGGGTGACTTCTTCCATCATTCCCTTGTAAAGTTCCTTGGCTCGATCCACTACTTTCCTTCTTTTAACCGCTCTGACATCTTCTACTTTGTTAACTGATATGTACGCTTCACAGGGTCCAACTCGGTTAATGGTTTCTAGGGATGCTGCCAGTATGGCAGTTTCCACTCGATCCAGGCTGGATGGGATTACAATTTCCCCTTTGGATCTGCCAGCTTTTGAGTTGATGTTCACCTTGATCCGGCCGATTCTGCCGGTTTTTTGTAGTTCTCTTAAATCAAGATCATTACTTAAAAGTCCTTCTGTTTGTCCGAATATGGCACCTACCACGTCCGGTTTTTCAACGATTCCGTTAGCATTAATTTGAGCATGAATAAGATATTTAGTTGTACTGATTTCTTCTTTCGCTCCCATATTTGGGCCTCCATCAATGTATAGATACTACTGATAAAATGAGGCTATGTATCTTACAGCCTGAAGATCAGTATCTGGAAATACTATGAATGATAGTAATACCATTGCCCACCAGATGGGCTTTCTTCAAGTTCCAGCTGCTCCAGGTGCCGAGGGAGGCTCTCAATATCTTTAATAAAGCGACGAGTAATACCCATGATGGTTCTCCTGAAACGAATGTCCGGATGAGAACCAAGGCTTTGAATATCCTCTGAAAGTCTTTTGGCAAGTTGATTGCCCTTTCGATCAAAGTCAGTTAATATAATCACTCGTGATGATAATTGAGTTGCTATCTCTGCTATTTCGAAGAGTTTTAGTCCTGATCCAGAAACTTTTATGAAATTTCCATTTACCCCCAGCTCTTTTAAGGCCTTTTCATCCTTTTGGCCTTCAATCAGAAA
Organism: Methanobacterium petrolearium; assembly: GCF_017873625.1. Taxonomy (NCBI): domain Archaea; kingdom Methanobacteriati; phylum Methanobacteriota; class Methanobacteria; order Methanobacteriales; family Methanobacteriaceae; genus Methanobacterium; species Methanobacterium petrolearium. The sequence continues at coordinate 8,459 of NZ_JAGGKL010000008.1, forward strand.
TGGGATTCCCTGTTCCCCACAGATCTTAAGCTCTTCGATTATATTGGACAACTTGATAAAACTCATGATAAGCCCTTTTGATGGTGCTAATAAGTATCTATAGATTAATATACACCATCTCCTATATAAAATTGAAGTAGATATCAATACTTCTTTCCCACTAAAATTGTTTAAACCCTGTTATATGCTCTAATAAAATTGATAATAATTTATTCCATAATTTGGAGAGTTTATAAAGTGTTATGATTCCTTTAAATATATTTAATTTATGTTACAGTGCCCAGTGTTGGCATAAAGTTTTATAATATCCCCAATAAAGAATTTATATTGGTAATTATTACATGTAATGTACAATAAAAAAAAATTGATGATAAATTAATTGGAGGGCCTAAAATTGGCAAAAGGTCTTATAAGAATAGTTCTAGACATATTAAAACCACATGACCCCACTTTACCTCATTTCGCTAAATTTTTAAGTGAAGTCAGTGGAGTGGAAGGTGTAAATATAACTTTAATGGAAATTGACAAAGAAACTGAAAATATTAAGGTTACCATGCAAGGTAACGATTTGGACTTTGAAGAAATTACTAAAGCCATTGAACAGTATGGTGGTTCCATTCACAGTGTGGATGAGGTTGTTGCTGGTAGAACCATGGTTGAAGAAGTAACCACACCACAGGATTGATTTCTTAAATTAAAAATAGGATGTTTTTTATGGCTAAAAAGATTGAAATATCTCCAGAATCTGTTTTAGAAAAATTTTCAACCCCCAAAAAAGAAGATCACTTTCCCCACCTCGATCTTCCTACATCACAGATCTCCGATGCTCTAAAAAGTATCACCTGTGAAAATGGAGTTATCCACGGGATAAAACCAGTGAAAAATAATATTAAGGTGATGGGAAGAGCAGTTACAGTTAAAACCGATCCCGAAGATTGGGGAACTGCTCTTAAAGGCATTGATGCTGCTCAAGAAGGAGATGTACTTTTTATTGATGCCGAAAATGGTTACGATGCAGTTTGGGGTGAATTAACCTCTAGTTCCTCCCAAGAAAAAGGTATTGCTGGTACGGTAGTTTATGGTGCTGTGCGAGATGTGGAAGCCGTCCGAAATCTTAACTATCCTGTTTACTCCTGTCGTATAGTTCCCTGTGCAGGTGAACCTAAAGGAGAAGGTGAAATTAACATTCCTCTAGAATGTGAAGGAGTAAAGGTTAAACCAGGGGATTGGATCATTGGAGATGACTGTGGAGTAGTTGTGGTCCCAGCTAAATGCTTTAAAGAAGTAATTGAAGCTGCTTCTAATATAAAAGACAAAGAAACACGTATAATTCGCCGTTTAAAAGATGGATGGTCTTTATCTGAAATTCTGGGAATTAAATAAAAATTTAAAGGCTAAAAAAATCCATATATACTACAAGAAACCATCTCAATCTTTTGAAATGTATTAATTAAATCAGGGTTACAATTAACATCAACATCCCTCATCTCTTGTGATAAAAACAGCATCACCATCAACAAGTTTACTTCAAATAAATTTAATAAACAAATTTTCAAGGCATTTTATATTAACAGGATCGTTTCATCCAGAAATCAGATTTTTAGAGGTGCTTAATGGAAGACACTTACGCACTTATCCGGGAACATAAATGGAAAATCATCATTTCATTTGCCGTGGCTGCATTCGTCATATTTGCCATTACATTCATCATAGGATTAAATGATGTGGTGGATGCCTTAGAAAGGGCTAGTTTAGAATTAATCCTTTTAAATTTCGTGTTAGAAGCTGCTATAATTCTAATCTGGGCTTTAAGGTGGAAATATATTTTAGAAGTGGTGGATAAGTCTCCCAAGTACACTACTGTGTTAACTATGCTCTTTGCTAGTTTATTTGGGAACAATGTAACTCCAGGTTCTGCAGGTGGTGAACCTTTACGTGCTTATATTTTAAGAGAAGTGGAAGGAACACCCTTTGAGATAGGTTTTGCTTCTGCTACATCTGATCGAGTATTTGAATTCTTTCCTTTTGTTTTAATATCCATTATCGCTGCACTGTTCGTTCTTAGCTGGGAACTTCCCACACTTACCCGGATAATCGTGGTGATAATGATCGTATTTACCATTATAATGTTTACTATAATGATATATGCTGGTCTTAGAAGAGAGATAGCACAGAAGCTAATTATTTCAATAGCCAAGCCCATCTACCCTACCTTCGCCCGTTTTAGCAAAAATAATATTTCTTTTAGGGAAGTAAGTGAAAAACTTATTTTTTATGTTAACCGATTTTCAGATGGTTTTGTCACCTCATTACAGAACCGAAAAGTCTTTATTTTTTGTTTTTTCCTTTCGTTTGCCATGTGGGGTTTAGACATGACCCGAATGTATGTTTGTTTTAGTTCACTAGGGACATATCCACCATTTCTTCCTTTGGTGATTATTTACACCATTGGAATTTTCATATCTTTCCTTCCCCTTCTCCCAGGAGCATGGGGGATACGTGAAGCTACGCTGATTGGTCTTTTTGCTGTTATTGGAATATCAGCCGATATAGTGATGGCTGCAAGTATCATCGACCGTTTGGCCAGTTACATAGCTCCCACCATAATTGGTGCTGTGGCAGCACTCTATTACGGGCGAAAGGTAAAAAATATGGATTCAAAGACCAATGAAACCAACATGAAAACGGGTTAGGCATATTAAGACCTATTGTGAGGAACACTGGAAGACTTTTAGTGATCTGGAATTTAAAACTATCGAAATATTTATATACTAGTTCAACGAAAACAGTAGTATATAAAATTTTCGGTTTTAGTGCATGAAGGAACTTGGAAAAATACTGCATCTGTCTAACCGAGGTCGAATTATACTCCGATCACGTCAAACACCCGCCTTGGGACTGTCTGTTTTTAACTCTCACCACCAGAAAGTGGGGTTCGTTCACGATGTTTTTGGACCTACCAAAGATCCCTACATCTCAGTAAAAATTCGTGCATCAAATTCTAAAAAACTTGAAAACCGAGTTGGAGAGACTCTTTATGTACCTAAACAATCCAAGAAGAAATGGGGGCGACGGAAACGAAACAAGAATTAATTGAAAAAAATCCCGAAATTGCTAAAGAAAAGACAGAAGTTTCGGGAAAAGAACAGATGAAACAGGATATGTCCGAAATTGAAAAAATCGAGACAAAATGTCCTGAATGTCAATCTGAAAAACTTATAAACGATCATGAACGTGGCGAAATTGTCTGCGGTTCCTGTGGTCTGGTTATTGACGATAACCTAGTGGATATGGGGCCAGAATGGAGGGCCTTTGACCATGAACAGCGTGATAAGAGAACCAGAGTAGGTGCACCCATAACCTACACCATCCACGACAAAGGTCTTTCCACCATGATCGACTGGAGAAACAAGGATATCTACGGAAGAGATATTCCCGCCAGGAACAGAGCCCAGTGGTACCGTCTCCGAAAATGGCAGAGAAAAATCAGGATCTCAGGCGCCACCGAACGTAATTTAGCCTTTGCACTCTCTGAACTTGACCGTGATTCCTCACGATTAGGACTTCCCAGAAGCGTCAGAGAAGCAGCATCAGTGGTTTACCGTAACGCCGTGGAAAACAAGTTAATCAGAGGAAGAAGCATTGAGGGAGTCGTAGCAGCATCCCTATACGCTGCCTGCAGAAGATGTAACGTACCCAGAACTCTGGATGAAATTGCAGAAGTTTCAAGAGTAAGTAAGAAAGAAGTAGGGAGAACTTACCGTTTCCTGACAAGGGAACTAAACATCAAACTACCACCTACCAGCCCAGTTGACTATGTGCCCCGTTTTGCCAGTGAACTAAACCTCTCAGGAGAAGTTCAGTCCAAAGCCATAGAAATCATAGAAAAAGCCATGGAAAAAGGTTTAACCTCTGGTAGAGGACCCACAGGAGTAGCTGCCGCTGCACTGTACATAGCCTCAGTATTACTCGGTGAGAGGAAAACCCAACGCGATGTAGCTGATATAGCCGGAGTTACTGAAGTTACTATTCGTAACCGATACAAAGAACTCACAGAACAGCTGGATATGGGAGTTACACTTTAGCAACATATTGCTCGAATAATTGTGAAACATAGCCTACTATCTTTCACATTTTTCTAATTTTCCAGTTAAAATAACACCATACATAAACAGGAACTTAGCTAACTGTGAATTCGTGGACAGTGACTCACATTCAATTTGTGAATGATCTTTTAATCAATAAAATAGGAGAAAAATAGAATGTCTGTAGATTTTTATAAAAAAATAATGGAAATATCAAAGGTAATGGAAGAAAAAGGTGATGGAATTAGCTATATCCGGAATAAAAGTGACAATTACACCATTGGAACCAAAAAATACAGTGAAGAAATAGCTAAATATTTGGATGAACACGTTGAATCATGGGAAGGTAGTGAAGCCCAGATAACCAAAAAGAAAGGTAAAAATAAACAGTTAAATGGTAAAAAAGTTGGTTACCTTTGGAAAATTCCTATAACTGAAGGTAAATAATTATCTACCTTTTTATAATTTCTTTAACCCGTCCAACTTGCCCATCTTCTAATCGAACCTTTATTCCGTGAGGGTGAACAGAAGAATGTGTGAGTATATCCTTAACAATACCCTTAGTTCTTTTTCCTGTGCGTTGATCTTTTTTAAGAACAATCAAAACCTTATATCCCTTTTTAATATCTTTTTTATTCTTTCCATCCATTTAATTCCTCTCTTAATTTTCATATAACATTTATAAACTAATACGTATACTACAATTTATTCATAGATTAAACTTCTTTTAATTGCCTCTTAAGCAATTCATGTAATTTTTCAGCACCTACAATCTCTTCAGAACCCATGTTCCATTCAGAAGGGTGTAAGATGAATGGTTGGGTTTGTTCACCACCTAACCCACCATGACTGCCCACCAGTTCCTCAAAGGCTGCCACTTCGTTGGTTACAGGATCATAGAAACTGTTAACCAGAATATCAGGAACATGTTTGAAAGTGTCAGTGCGTGAAAGGTGTTCACGTGCTCTTGGTCCGAACGGAGTTAATGGATCGTCTCCTTCAATGGTTCCATCTTTAAGATAACATATTCCTTCCCTTCCCATGGCCATAGGACCGTACTTCTCTGAATGGACCATTACAAAACCTATCCCATCGTGTTGCACCAAACCTGGAATTAAATCCGGATAAATGGCCTTTATCTGTTCAAAGGTAAGTCTTTTCACATACTCAGTGAGGTAAATCAATCCCAGATTTCCTGAAGCAAGGACTATTACTTGAGCTTCTGAAGATGATGTTTTCTTGGGAGGGGCTTGTCCTATCTCATGACGTTGCAAATAGTCTAAAACTTTACCTCTTATTACGGGAGCTTCATCCACCTTTCTCACTGCTTGGTTAAAAATGTATCTGCTTTCACCCGCCACCAAATCACCCCGACCCTTCAGGTAAAGTTTACTATCTTCTATAGGGTTTTGAAAAGCCTGGCCAAAATGATCTTCATTGGAGGACAGTTCACTGTAGATCAGAGTTTCTGGTGGTATTAATTCCCTTACTAAGTCCTCCAGGGTTAATCCATATCGCTGCAGGAAAGTGGCACCATTAGTTTGCCCATGATCAGATTGCACCACCAACTGGTAGGGGCGTGGCGCATATTTCCTGGCATTTTCCAACCTATGAAACTGCATATCAAGTTTTTTAAGTGCATAAAAAGCATCCCAATCACGAGTTCCTGAATGATGGGCTATTTCATCGTATCCAAGATAGGTTACATAAGCAACATCCACTTTACCATCTAACATGTCACCAATAAGCACTGCTGTGGTTACTTCACGGAGGAATACGTTGGCACCTCCCCTTATGAAGGGATATATCAAGCCTCGCCGTATTCTGGGCCTGATATTCTTGATTATGTGTAATAATTGAGACGCAAAATCCAGGAAAACATCCCAGAAAAACAGAACCACAATACGTGCGAAGTTAGAGGGATATGAATACACATAATACCAGGCACGTGAGTAAAATCTTCTCAGGTTCTTAAGTTTACTGTAGGTGAATATAACATCAGCAGCATCTCCAGAAAAAAGGTTGCTTCTACTGGCACCATGACAGTTTAAAAGCCCGTTCCCATCAGAAATTCTTTTTTCAATAATTGGAGCATCTGACAATCCTGTGGAAACCATTATCTTATTGTTATTATCCTTTTCCACCCATCTAAATGCAGGGATGTTATGGTTATTTCCATGCAGTATTCCAGCCTGGCTAGCTCCAGTCTGGCTCGAAAGATCCGTTTCCCATCCGGTGACCTTATGAGTGCCCTCATCCAACCATCTTTTTAGTGTCGGCATGGAACCATTTTTTATGGCTTCATTTAAAATATTAAGGGCAAGTCCATCGATTTCCAGAAATATAATTCCTGGTTTTCCTTTAAATTTAATTTTGCCCTTTTTAATTTTTCTGATGACATTCCGATAATATGTAGCATCATCATCAATGGTTAAAATAGCTGATAGTAATGCAGTGACTGCTGCCATGGCAAGTGGGGTTAGTATCAAGGCAGGCCCCCCGATAGTAAATCCATCTACTAAACCACCTGCCAGCCAGATGAAAAATCCATTTAACAATAAAGCCCCTATCCCTACAGTGAAGACCATGAATGGTAGTAATACACGGGCAAGCATGGGCCAGAACAAAACGTTAAACAGCCCTACTAATCCTGCAACAATAAAAGCAGTGCTCCAGTCATCAAAACTTAAACCCACAGATAAGTGGTCAATGATTATAAAAGCTAAAAAACCCCCTATCCACATTATAAGAGAGCGACCTAACCAGTAAAATCTGGAACGGTCCTGGATACGGTTCTGCCAATCTAAAAAATATTTTTCTTGATCCCCCATTTAAGAATACGCCTCCCTATGGATTTTCACCCTTATACTAACTCTTCCGGACACTTTAGTTTGAAAATAGTGATTTCAGGATCACAGTTGATCCTCAGCCAGAATACATTGGTTCCCAATCCTCTGCTGGTGTATTGAATCATGTCACCCACCATATATTTCCCTGCAGGATATTTAAAAAAATGTGGACCCCTGATGAAGGTTCCCAAACCTGGGATGAGGAATTGTCCACCGTGGGAGTGTCCAGATATTTGAAGACTGAAACGACCTGTGCTAGAACTTATATCTGCAAAATCAGGTTCATGAGCCAGAAGTATGGCAGGACCCTCTTCAGGTAGTTTTTTCATAACCAGATCAAGACGATTCATACCCAGCATCACACTATCCACTCCCGCCACATGTAGAGAAGCTTCATTACGGTAAATGGTAAAAAAATCGTTGCTGACGTCGATTATATCACATCTATCCAATATTCCACGGATTTGATCAGCATCTAACCAGTGATCATGGTTTCCCAGGACAGCAATGGAGAATTCCTTCGGTTCTAATCGTTTCAAAGAATTTTCAAGATCATCGGCAACATCATCCAGAATATATGAAACAAAATCACCAGTGATGGTTACAGAATCTGGTTTCTCTTTATTGATGATGTCGATCACACCATCAAGATGTTTAGGTGTGATCCACTGACCCAGATGTATGTCAGAAATATTGGCCAGACAATAATTATGGAAAGAAGGATCCAACCCAGGAATAGTGACTTCCACATGTTCTAACTGGAAATCTTTATGGTTAAATTCAGGGTTTCCTATTTTATTACGCCAATGAGTCATACCCCTTTGAACCTTCTGCATATATTTAAGCATATTTGGATCTTTTTTATTCATGATTAAACCATTGTAAATTTAAATTAATATTTGGAGATGGTGTTGTTAATGAATTGGTACCATTGTTCATGATATAGGTAGGGAAGGAAAATATGATGGATACCCATGTTAACAAAATTTATTGTAGTAACCCCATAATTAAAATTTCTTTAAACTTCTCCCATCTTTTCCATTTCATCAGCAACCTTCCAGTATCCACCATCTTTTTCAGCTCTTCGGATCAATAAAACACCCACTATTGCCCCAAAGATTCCGCCAGCAGTATCAGTGAATAAATCGTTCATGGTATCATCTAATGGGTCTTGAGTTGGGGAGCCCTGCATTTGCGTGTTGCCTGTGATTTGTCCAATGGGCCCCTTAGATAAATATTTATCATAAGTATATTCACCCATTTCAAGTATACCTCCAAATCCTATGGTTACAATCACGATAACAACTGCCATTTCGGCTAAAGATGCTTTTAATCTACCAAAATGATACATGGTGTAAACAACCATCATCCCTATCAGTGCTATATAAAGGGGTAAAATGAAATGCATGAAATTGTCATAGTAAGGAAGTCGGACATACAAGCCCAAAGCATCTCCACCCACCAGTTCAAACAACACCATGGCCAGAAGTAAGAGTTCTATTTCCACTGGAATGGCCCGTATGCGATTTTGAGTGAAAAAAGCCGGGGCATTGATTATTGCCAAAGCCACTAAAATTAATATCCCAAAAATTCTCTCTGCACCGTTGACTCCGCCAAATATGGTAATGTAGATACCGGCAATAAGCAAAAATATCCGGATAATTCTTAGTAGATTTCTTTGAAGAGGACTTATATCCTCCTTATCAGGGTTTAAAAAGCTCATTTTACCAACTCATAGACTAATCCTTAATCATTCTTAATTATCTATATTTTCCTATGTCACTAATTAATCATTAATTACCCTTTTGAAATTGGATAACAATCTAAAACTATTACTGCTTTAGTTAGATTTATCCTATTATTTAGAGTTTTATTTTTAAGAGTTTTGACATTGCAGTAACACTTACATGTTTATTTGCTAAACAACAAAATAAAAATCAAATAATTGTAACATGGATCTATATTTCAATAATTAGAGGTGTGCAAGTGGAAAAGAAGGGTTTCATGGGGAAATTGAGGATACTTTCAAAACCCACTGGTAAGCCCCAGTGGAAACAAGGGATTGTAGCCATCTTTTTAATGATTTTAGCTGCTTTGGTAGCTAAATTTTTGGGTTTTGAGGATGGCATAAAAGCCATCATGTTCATAACTCTAATAGCAAACATAATAATAGATCTCCCCCTCCCACTACGTAAAAGTGTTCCATTGACCGTGATAGGGTTTTTAATGACAGTTTTGGCCTTTATCAGTTCATCATTAGCACTTTCCAGCCTTCCCCTTTTCCTATTTTTTACTATCCTCTGGTCTTTTTTTAGTCTTTCCACCTACATTTTCAGTGAAGCTTTCGGTTCATTTGGATTCATCATATTCTGTTGTTACTTTTTGTCGGTTGTACTGGTGAATCGAGATGCTTCACCACTTGACTGGGGATTTTACATAGTTTTAGCCTACATGGTTGCTTCCATTTCCTTCATCCCCAAATTATTGAACAAAAAGAAGGATCTATCTAAACTGGTGGCCTCACCTTTCTCACCTGAAACCTCTCTGGAGCGAGTCTTATCAATCAGACAGATGTTATCGGGAATACCCCTGGAAGGTAGGGATTACGAACTTTTCAGAATCGGAACCTACCTTACTGGGTTCAGAAGTTACAGTAAAATTGTTTTATCCCGCCTATCTGGAGAATCCCGTGAGATATTCCAGAAATTCATAGATACGACCAATAAGAGTAGTTCGAAAATTGCCGCCAGTATCATTAGTAAAACAGATTCTGTTGATCTTGAATCCATGGATGTTGAGCTTGCCCATGTTCAAAATGCTGCTTTAAGTGAATCTTCTTCCAATGCCCCATTAAGCATAGCACAGAATATGCACAGTCTCCTGAAAAAGGCCAATGAAATAATTGTTAAGGAAAAATCTGTTAATGCGACAGTTATGGAAAAGTTGAAAATACCCTCCCCTCGGAATTCTCTCAAAAATGTTTTAGGGGCGAATTTCAATCTTAAAAATATGTATATACGCCATGCCCTGCGTTTCACCCTGGCTATGACCATTGGCCTTCTGGTAATATATTTAACCCATGAACGTGATGCCATCTGGGTCACCATGGGTATTCTCATCATCATCAAGCCAGATGTTACCAGCACCCTAAACAACATGATTGTGAGGGTTTCCTTTAATGTTATTGCCATCATCCTGGCCATAGTTGTGAGTTTTATCTTCCCTCACTATATACTGTTCTGGATTGCATTCCTGATGCTGTTTTTATACCGGGCATTTTACCCTACCTATATGGCGCTTTCAGTCATGGCTTTAACCGTCTTCATAATTCTGGTATGGCCCACCGGAACTGTGTTTGATAACAGTTTGGCCCGGATTATCGACATCACAATCGGAGCTATCATAGCATTCATATGCGCATATATAATCCTTCCAAGCAGAGTAACAGTGAATCTTCCTCAACAGATAGCTCAAACTATCCGCACTAACCGGAAGTATGTGGAAAATGTTCTTCCAATCCCAGAAATGGTTTATGATCATCAAAAGGCAGTTAATGCTTTTAGAAATTACATGTTAGAGGAAAAAAACCTGGAATCTGCCATTAAAAAGGTGGAAGATACTTTTGACGATGTTGAAGATGATTTAGCGTTGTATAATGATTTTTGGGCAGCTAATCAAAAATTAGCAGCTGACATATCTGCTGTTGGAACTTTAGCAGAAGCAGGTGAAAATTTACCAGATATTTCCCGTTTCAGAGAACAGGTAGCTAATTCCCTTAATGAAATGGCACTATCTGTGGATAAAAATATTGTGCTGCCCAGAGCAAGGATAGATGATGTTTACCCTAACTCTGGATCAGATAACAGATTGAAAGTGGACAGATTACCTGAAGAACTCCATAACTATTTGAATTGGATCACTTCTGACATCCATTATCTGCAGGAATTGGTGGAGATCGCAATCAAATCAGGGGCATTGAAAAAGTATCAGGATATGGCTTAGTATCCATTCATAACACACCAAAAATATTTACTAAAAAAGGAGTAAATGAAACTTATGAAACAGAAAATAATGATGTTGATGGAACTGATTTTCATCACCTTCATCTTTCTTGATGGGTTCCTACTTTTTGTCAGCATATTTTTACCCATCCGACCCATGGCATTTACAATTGTAATTTATCTTGACCTGTTCACCAGCATACTGCTCATTTTTGGCTATTTTATCCAGATGAGGAGGCGAAAAAAAGGTTTATACATTAAAAGGAATTGGAATGGTCTTATATCCATCATGCCGTTCTATTTCATTGGGATTATTCTTTTGGGGATGAATGAGACATCCGTCATCCTGAAGATACTCTGTTTAATTAAAATATTTGCATTAGCCTTTTCTGCTCGCCAGGTAGGTAAATCTGTAGATGAATTTGTTGAAAAAAGTAAACTGGTTTATGGGTTTGCATTTTTTGTTGTAGTTCTTATATTCTGTTCCGTGCTGTTCTTTTTACTGGAAAGTGGGGTTAACCCTGAAGTTGCCACATATGAAGACTCATTATGGTATGTTATTCAAACCATCACCACTGTTGGTTACGGTGATGTAGTACCTATCACCCAGTGGGGACGTTTGGTAGGAGTAATAGCCATGATCAGTGCTATTGCTATTTCCAGCCTTCTGACTGCAGCCACCACTTCTTCCTTAATGGATAAATTACGGGAAGACCGTGAAAAACTTGCCAAAAAGAGTGGTGACTATATCAAAGACCTTGAAATCAGAATATACGATTTAGAATCAAAAATGGCTAAAGAAAAAAATATTGAAGAAGTTAAAAGTGATTTGAATAGTATAAGATCAGAAATAAGTGAACTTAAAGATTTGTTAAGTAAAAAAGAATAAAAAAAAGGAAATAATTTTTTTAAATAATTCTTTCAACAGTCTTCCTGAGTTTTTATTTAGATCCTTTGTGGTGGTGTTTTACTCGAACAATGCCAGTATACCACTTATAACTAGCCAGATGCCTATTAAAATTCCCAGATAAATTGGGTCGAAGGCAAGTGTGCCTAAAATGATGTACAGGATACCCAGGATTATTCCCAGAATACCAACCCATGTGGCGTTTTTAAATTCATTGCGTGAGGCAAGTGCGATTATACCTGCAATGATCATGAATATACCTGCTAAGTATAGTAGGAAACCTGTTAAGAATGCGAATAATGCTGGACTGAAAATTAGACCAATACCTATTATAAGGACAATTATCCCCAAAATCAGGTTCAAAATACCTGCAGTTTTACTGATCTCCAGCTGGGATCCACCTACAATCAGAAGCCAGATAGCGATCATCAATATTACAAAACCGGTTAACACACTTGCAGCGACAAGACCCGCTAGTGGAAACGCTAACACTATCAAACCAAGAATTATGGCCAGAAGGCCTACAACAATGTTTTTCATTTAACCCCTCCATTTTTTTAAATCAATATTGTGGTATGGAATTGTTTAAGTATGAAACTATAAAAATTTTATGTCCCATGAGCATCCATTACCTTCCGTAGGTGAGATGTTAAAAGTTTTTTAAAGAAAACCATATTTAAACAGAGAATATGGATGAAGAAATTATTAGAATGCCCACTATTATTAATCAAAAAAAATTACCGATTAAGGTTTAAATTAAACAACCCTAATCTTCACTTTTTTGTTCTTCTGTGGGAACAATGAAAATTTCCATTATTCCAGCCAATACTAGGAAAGCTCCAATAATTATCGCCAGGAAAAAAGGATCAGCAACATAAACACCCACTATCATGTACAGAAGGCCGAATATGACCCCTAAAACTCCAATTCCCCTTGCTTTGAGATTTTTCCCTGAAAAAAGTGCCATTAATCCTGCAATTATCAGGAAGAGTGCTACTATGTAAAGTGCCAGGAATGTTAGAAATTCAAATGCAGCTACATCTCCCACAAATACTATTCCCAAACAAATGGAAAATATCCCCATTAACAAGTTAGCTATTCCTGCTGCCAGGTTCTTACCCCATATATGGTAACTCTGCGCAAAGAACCAAATACCCAGAACAATTATTCCAAGCCCGGTTAAAACACTTAAAGTTACCACACTAACTAATGGAAATGCAATTATTATTAAACCAAGTATTATTGCCACGATCCCTATTAAAGTATTTTTTCCTTTGTCCATGTTATTCCTCCTTTTATGTTAATGCCCTACTTAAAACAACCAACAAAATCATTTTTAACAAATGAAAACATTCAACCACATATAGACTATAATATATGCAATTAATATATTTTAAATTTCTTAAAAAATAGTTTTCACTTATATTATAGATTTTATCTTACTCTATTTTTTAAAAAACTCTATAAACTTATTATTATGTTCTAAAAATATTAATCTAAGAATCAACCTAACGGGATAACATGGTACTTGAAAACTTTCAGAAAATACCCTCTTCAACAATAATACCCATCATAATAATCCTGACACTGATCTCATTATGGATTTTAACCCCAATTTTGACTATTGTGATTTTTGGAGCCATATTAGCCTATTATGTTCGCCATATAACCAAGAAAATCAAACCTTATGTTAAAAACGACAGTTTATCAGTTTTCCTGGGAATGATCATACTTGCCATTCCCCTTATTCTGTTGTTATATTTCACATTCAGCCAATTTGTAAACATAGCCGGTTCCTTTTTCGGTTCCCTGCAACAGGCCGCCACTGGCAATTCCACCATGCAAATGGCTCAAATAAATGATGCTGTGCAAAATCTGGACCTTCCAAACAACATCTCAGTAAACATCACCGATACCATAAAATCCGGAATTTCACAGTTTATCTCTTACACCGCCAGTTCAGTGGTAAATCTGGTTAGTTCCATACCTGGTATTGCGGCTCAAATTTTAATATTAATTTTTTCAATGTTTTATTTTGCCAAAGACGGAGATAAGATTGTTAAATACGTTAAAGACATAATTCCTGCACAGGATCAGGATTTCTACCAGCAGATAATTGATAGTGCCGATGATGTTTTAAAAAGCATTATTGTGGGTAATCTTATTCCGGCCATAATTCTGGGTATACTCTCTGGAATCTTATATTATTTCCTTGGATATGAATATGTGATTCTATTAGCAATTATAAGTGGAATTGCCATGTTTATACCCATTATCGGACCCTGGATAGTCTATGGTGTCATAGGGATTTTCAGCATTCTCATTGGTAACACCTTACCAGGTGTGCTGGTTATCGTGTTTGGTTGGATAATTGAAACCAGCACTGACTTCTACATCAGACCCAGGATTGCAGTTCAATACTCAGAGATCCATCCACTGGTCTTTTTATTAGGGTTTATCTACGGTGCGGTGACAATGGGCCTTCCTGGACTGTTTATTGGGCCATTGATATTGGGAATCACTTACGAAGCCTACAAAGTATATAGAAAAGAAAAAGTAAAGTCAAACCCTTAAAATTTCTTTATTGAAGAAGACAATACCTAATGATTAATTAATCACCAAATTGAGCTGATGTTAAATGGGAATATACACATTGCCTTTGAAAAATCTGCATCAAAACAAGTTGAGAAATATTTCCACTGTTCTGAGAATATCTTTGGGGGTTATAATTCTATTAATCCTGGTAAGTTCGGGTTTAGGGATAAACAGCTTTATTGAAAAGTCAGGATCATCTGATGTGAATATATTGGGCACAGCACCAACCAGTCAGAATGCCAACACCACCCAACAAACAGATATTGTAACATCTACCGTAGACTACTTAAACTCGGTTTTTGGTAGTCAAATCACAGAAAATCAGCTTTTCAATCGTTTGGAAGATTTTTTAGTCAATGTAGTGTATATTTTAGATGGTTTAGCCAGTGTTGCATTGTTAGTTGGTGTTATGGGAATTATGAACACCATGGGTTTTAACTTGTCAGAAAGGACAAAGGAAATAGGTATTCTTAAAGCCTTAGGATTCACTGAAAGACAAATACTTATAAGTTGCACCCTTGAAGCAGGGTTACTGGGATTAATCGGTTCTGTTATTGGCGCTATACTGGGATCAGTAATCATATGGATTATCTCTACATTCATAGATCCAGAATTATTAACTATTCTTCTCCCACTATGGTTAATCCCTGGAGCTATATTCATAACCACCATTCTCAGCCTAATTTTAGGCCTGTATCCAGCGTGGTTTACCTCCCAATTAGATGCCATGGAAATTCTACGTTATGGTTAACACTTAACCCATTTAATTTTTACATAAATTTGGATGATAATCGTTAACAACTGGTAAAAAAAGCATTAAAATATTCTAATGACAATTAAAAAGTTTAAAAACATAATTATAAAAAAATATTATCTTAGTAGTGGTTGATGTCATTCAATGTTCTCTAATGAACCTAAAAATACTAATATTTAAAGATATAATAATTAATGAACAATTAAGATAGGATAGGAGGGAAATGATGAATAATCAAATGAATGGAATCATAATGATAGTGTTAGGTATACTGCTGGGAATTATCTACTTTGCTCTGCCCACATTTCTGATTTATGCCTACTGGATTGCAGTTCTAATACTAGTTGTGTATGGAATCTATCTCTATCAGAAAAAAGGATAAATAAATTAAAATTTTTTTTCCCATTATTTAGAAAAGTACAGATAAAGACCGTACCCCAATAGTATGGCAACGATTATCCCATATATCCAATCGATCCAGTTGGGAATTGCTATATATAATATCACCAGTACAATGGCGAGTACTATCATTAAAAGACCATTAGTTTTTTCGTTCATCATTTTTCCACCTCAATTCTTAATTATAATTTATTTTTTTAATTTATTATCTATATTCTTTTGGATAAATTGGTGCCATAGATTTTTAGATATTAATTTGCCATATTTTCACATAATGAGTTGTAAGATATTACATTAATCGACCTGCCACTAATTATATTATTATCCAACAACAAAAATTAAAGTGGCCGTGAAATCTGATTCTATCTTTATAGAATTGATTATTCACCAGATATTTGTTAGTAGATTGACTTGACTACATCCAGTAGCATGAAATCACCATGAGGTTATTTAAATGAAAAACGCACTAGTTGGAATTATTGCAATAATTGTGGCCATTATTATGATTGCCTCCCCAGTAATTGGATTAGCCACTTTAGGACTCATATCTGGACTATTGATACTGGTAACGGGTATTTGGTTAACAATTTTAGGTTTCAGTGAAAGAACATCCAATGATTTATGGTTATTCCCCCTTCTGGTCGGATTAATAGGGGTGATTATGGGTTTAACATTCCTCTTTAATACTTCCTGGATTATCAGCCTTGGAGTTTGGACATACCTACTCTCTGGAGCACTTCTAATAATAGCTGGAATTATAGCCCTGTTTGTAGGTGAAAAACAGACATATAAAACCTATGCTGGAATCTTTGGACTGGTGTTGGGATGTCTTTTCCTGATTGTAGGCTACTTCAACATAGACCCCCAAATATTAGGGGTTATAACTGGAATAGTACTCCTAATATTTGGAATACTGAATATTCGAGAATGAAGTGATTAAGAAAAGGTTACATCAAAAAATACTAACGAATTAATTTACTAGAAATCATTCTCAAATATCGTCCACTAAAAAAAATAAAAGGAACAAAAGATGGATCATTAATGACTTTTTTAAAATCCTATTTGGTCCCTTAACATGAAGACTATCCATACCAGTATGAAGATGGCAAAGAGCGTGTAAAGCATTCTTCGACTTTTTCTGACCTTCTGCTGGTTTGCAATGGCTATTTGCTCACATTTAGGTGAACAGAACCTTTCATCCATGGGTATTGGTGTTCCACACACTGGACAATGTTTATGTTGTTCGATCATGAATAATTACCTCTTTTTTCCTTATTTTCTTAATACTTCAACTTCAAAATAAATTCCAAACTATTCCAATTTTTTAGTATTTATTCAGGATTCGGCACGATCAAAGTTCCGATTTTTTCTTTAAGTGCCTTTTTAAGGTTTTCTGGGGTTTCTCCATTGAAGATAACTGTTTTTATCCGGGAGCGGCCAATGATCTGTATGGCGGTTTTATCCAGAAATTCATATGTTCCTGCCCGCATTTCTTTATCCGACAATAATTCCATCATCTTTCGTGGTGTAATCTCCGAATACATCTTGGCATCAGAGTACTTATTGGGATCCTTATCAAATAATCCATCTACAGAAGTGGCATTTAAGAGTAAGTCCGCTCCTACGAATTCTGCCAGGATGCTTCCCACTGCATCAGTACTGTGTGCTGGTTCAGTTCCACCCATTACCACGATCTTGCCAGAGGTGGAGAATTCCAGAGCCTCACTGAAGTTGTGGGGCACTCTGGGATAAGCATCATCTTTCAGGGCTGTGATAAGGAGTCTTGCATTGAGTCGGGTGACTTCAATACCTATATCATCGCAAAGGGCTTCAGAAGCATCCAGGTCCCGTGCTATGCCTATGTAGTCCCGGGCAGTTCTGCCACCACCCACTACCACCAGGATCTGGTGTTCCTCTGCCATACTCCTCAATACATTTGCATAATCCGAGAATTTTTTATAATCGTGGTCCCTTATTATTATGGATCCACCTACTGTAATCACTATGCGCATCTCTCATCACCATAATATATAATCTAATCAATTGATGTTTGACTTTAATCTAATATATAATTTTTAAAATAATTAATTTAAAAAAATAATCACCGGTTTTAAACTATTTATTTTAAAATTAAATCCCCTATTTCCCATGATTTAGATTTATAATTAAAATTATTGTTTTGTTTTTTGAAATGCATCAGTTGATACCGTTTAATCTGTCGATTCCCCACCTCATAACAGGTTACTATTCTTTTAAAACCATGCATTTCTCAATAAATTCCCTACAATACAATAGAATAATATCAAACTGTGAATGTAAAACATATACATTTATATATTATTACTTACAATTATGTTTTGAAGATATTCACTGGAGGAGGCTTACCCCAATCATCTACTACAAAAATGAGTTACTACAAAAATGGGTTACTAATAATGAGGAGAATAATAATAAAATTTATATAAATGAGCAATATACTGGAGTATGAAGTATGAGATTAAAAATCAGCCTGGCATCAAAAAAAGGGAACTACCTAATTCCATTCAATTACAATCATATTCTGTCTGCTATTATTTATCGTAAGATTGCTGACCTTGATCTGGCTGCTAAACTCCATTTTTCAAAGGATTTTAAGTTTTTTACTTTTTCTCAGATTTACGTTCCAAACTGGAAGCGAACTGATAGAGGTATTATTTCAAGGGATGGGAAGCTGGAGTTTTATATCAGTTCTCCCAATGACAATTTAATCAAAAGCCTGGTGGAAGGACACCTTGAAAACTCTGAGGTTATTTTTAAGGGGGATAAATTGCTGGTAGAACAGATTGAACTTCTAAAAAAACCAGATTTCAGCAAAACCACAGGAAGCATTAAAATGAAAACCATGTCTCCAGTTATAGCCAGAATAAAACGGGAAGTCAATGGTAAACTCAGGATATGGGATCTGGAACCTGGAGATGAACGGTTCTATGAGGGTATTCAGAAGAACCTGATAAATAAGTACACTGCATTCTATGGGGATTACGATGGTGACAGATGGGTGAAGATAAGACCAGATATGAACTCCGCCAGGAGGCGTAGAATAGACATTAAAGGTAACTTCCACCGGTGCTTCATGATGAATTTCGAGATGGAAGCAGATGCCAGACTTATAGAGTTTACTTATGACTGTGGTTTAGGTGAAAAGAATAGTATGGGTTTTGGGATGGTTGAAATTATAGATGAACTAACTAGAATCAAAAAATAGGAGTAAAATTGAAACTTTAAAGATATTCTCAAGCCAAAAATGAAAAAAACCATATTTAAAGATTTATATAATACTAATCAAATAAATCCTAGAATTTGAGCCTAATATAGTCTGATTTGAATGGAAATTTAAGTTTTAATCCAAAATTATAGTTTCGATTCCATTATGGTCTGATTTCATGAAAAGTTGTGGAATATATAATATAAAAAGTATAATAAACTTTTTATAGCGAAAAAATTAGTTCCATATAAATTTGGTTTAAACAAAAAAAACGCAAAATTTATAAGAGTAAGTAGTCAATCATTTTATCAAAATATGAATAAGTCCTAATAATTGCTAAAGAATATTAAAAACACTACTTACCCATGATAAAAAAAAATGAAAGTTGGGGGATCAAAAATGAATGAAATTTTTTATGATTTCACTGGAAATCCATTTGTCGATGCCGGAATTTGGGCTATAAGCCAATGGGTCGGTAAAAAGCCTGAAAAATTAGACAAGGATGATTTTAGGAGTATCATTAATGATGTAACATTTTTATATTTAAGTCCTAAATGGTCAAAAAACATGTATCAAATCTTTCCAAATAATCCTATTACAAATAACGCGGTTAAAGATAAAAAAAATAGGTATTCACAAATTTTAAATGAATTAATAGAAGAAATGACTCCTTTAGGTAATAATGGAAATTGTATTTCCTGTGGTCGAAGAGATGTTTTAGAAAGATCTGCTAAAGATAGGGTTCCATTAACAGGATCTAAAAAGTTAATTAACTACTTTTCTTTTGGTACTGATGGAGCTGACTATTGTCCGGCATGCACATTTGCAATTCAATTCGCCCCTTTGATAATGTACTCCTGCGTTAAAATGCTTTTAATTCATTCAAATTCAAGAAAAGTCATGAAAAAATGGTCTAAAAAAGCAAAAAATAACATAGATAAACAATTATCATCTAAAAATTATACTGGGTGTTTAAATGAAGGATTTAAAAATCCAAAAAATGCTCTTTTTCACATAATCCAAGATATGATTTTAAGTTATGATGAGAGATGGTATCTTGAAAAACCTTCTATTAACTTTTATCATTTTACTAATTTTAATCAAGGGCCCAATTTAGACATATATAATGTTCCAACATCCGTTTTTAGGTTTTTAGCTTATATACCCCCTGATAACTTTGAAAACTGGTTAAAAGTTGTCAGAAGAGGATATAGATTTGTTAATTGGGAAAAGGTAAAAGAAGAAGATGAATACAAAAATAATCCAAACACGGTATATGATAATCTTTTAGAAAATAAATCAATTATTAGATTTTTTATTAACCGGAAAAATAGAGAAGCAATAGGAGGATGGGATTTAATCAGTTATTATCTTGAGGAGGTAAGAAATATGGATGAAAAAAGGATAAATGTAATAAAAGACGTGGGAGATAGATTAGTAGATCATATAGAAACTATGGACGATATGAAAACACTGAACCGGTTAGAAATGGCTGCTAATTACCGGAGTTTCAGAAATGTTTTGAGAATTATAATCAAAAAGAGAATATCAAATGGTATTGAAGATCCATTGTTCACATTTGATGATTATGTGGATTATCTTTTCCCAGAAGGTAACTTAACCTGGCGGGAAACTCAAGATCTGATTTTGTTTAGAATTTACGAAAAATTACAGCCATGGATAATTCAACAGGGAAATCAAAGTGAGTTAGAAACTCAAGAATCTGAAGAAGCTCAGGAGGAGGAATAAACATGTCAAAAACAGTTGTAGGTTTTATGTTAGTGGATGCACCTCATTCTGCATTGAATAATGCAGGTGCAGATGCAGGAGACAGAACTGATAATATTGTACGGGTTAAATCAATTCGTAGAGGTAGAAAAGTATATCCTTACGTTTCAGGACAGGCTTTGAGATACTGGTGGAGAGATACCCTGGAACAAAAATACAATTGGAATGTTTCACCTATTGAGAGACAGAAAAAAATTGCTTTTACCAGTGCAAATCCAATAGAATATGATGATGACGATGTTTTTGGCTATATGAGGGCTTTAAAAGCTAAAGAAGGTGGAACTGTAACCCGAATATCTCCATTAAAAACTTCTCCTTTAATATCAGTTATTGGGCAAATCCCAACTCAAGATTTTGGTGTTATGGCCCGTCACGAAGGAGATCCAGTGCCTTATGAACATGAATTTTATTCTACAGTATTAAAAGGAATATTTTCATTGGATTTAGATAGTTTGGGGGTTTTTTATGCAGATGAAAAAACAGGTTACCGAAATATGTATCCTAAATTAGAAGAAAAAGCTGAAGAGGAAGGCCTTGTTAAAGATGAAAAAAATAATAAATGGATAATGCCTGAAGATATTAGAATAAAAAGGGCACAAGATACAATTAAAGCACTTCCATATCTCCAAGGTGGAGCAAAATTAACATCACATTTAACTGATGTATCTCCAAAATTCCTGGTTCTTGCAGTGATCGATGGGGGTAATCATATTTTCATGAATATAGTAAAAGAAGAAAATGGAGAACCACAAATTAACATTGAAGCACTTCAAGAGGTTATAAATGAATATTCTGATTCTTTCTTAACAAATATTTATATCGGCCGTAGGAAAGGATTTATGGATGAATTGGATGAAGATATTGTTAAATTAACAGCAGAAAATGAAAAGGTTGAATCTGGAACCATCAAAGAAACTGTAGATCAATTTGCTGAAAAAATTCCAGAGCTGATAAAACAATGAAAGCACTGAGAGTCTTGATTGGAGGATGGGTAACCTCTTTTAGGTACCCTGCCTTCATCAGCGGATTTCAACCAACTTTACCCGTGCCCCCATTAAGTACAATTTATGGTCTCATATCTGCAGCTAAAGGAGAATTAGTTACTCCTGAAGATTTATCTGTTGGTTACATATTCAATCATCAGGGAAGAGCAGTAGATCTGGAAACTATATACGAATTATCTGGTTTAAATGGTAAATCGAATGTCGTTAAAAGGGAATTTTTAGTAGATCCTGAAATTTATTTATATGTAGATGATCTGGATTATCAGGATTATTTTAAAACACCACATTACCCCCTTCTTTTAGGACGTTCAACTGATCTGGTAACTATAAAAGAAATTAAAGAAGTAAAACTTGAAAAAGAATCAAACATTAAACTTGGAAAAACTATACTTCCATTGGGCACAGACGGAGCTTTTGGTACAATTCAAGCATTACCCACTCACTTCACTGACACAATTCCACGTAAAGCTGTAGGTACAAAGCCATTTATTTTAATGAACCAGTTCTTTGATTATCCTAATGAATGTCATTGTGATAAAGAAAAGGGGTGGGGAGTTTGGTTCCACAAATAAACACTGAGAATGGCCTTTTAGCAAAACCGGATGAAACTATCTTACAACATACAAAAAACGCATTGAAAGTCTTTAAAAGCATTAAACGTACTTATGAAAATGTTCCGGAGTTATGTGGTATTGATAATTTTTGGGAACATCTCTTTTATTCTATTTTTTTCCATGATTTCGGAAAGGGAGCAGTTGGATTTCAGGAAATGCTCATCAATCCAGAAAATAATTCAAGATGGAAATATCGCCACGAGATGTTATCTGCAGGATTTGTTTCAACTCTAAATTACGATGATTTTTACAAAAAAGCAATAGGACTCGCCATAATTACTCACCATAAGGATATAAATAAACTGCGAAAGAGGTACAATACGTTTCCAAACCCCAATGGTAAAAGATTGTATCAAAAAAAATTAAAAGAAATAGAACCTAATTTTGAAGAACTTTTAAGTTATTTGGAACTTATAGGACCCTGGAGTAAAAAATATCTTGGATATAAATTAGATAATTACACTTCAATTTCCTCAATAGATGATTTAAATGATGTCTATAAATGTTCAGCACTTCCCTATTATTTAGAATGGGAAGATGAAAAGTATTCCACTTTACATAGAAAATATGGGATTTTTTTAAAGGGTTTTGTAAATGCATGTGATCATTTGGCTTCCGGTTCCAAATACGAAATTTTAGCTGGTATTCATGATATGCGTTCGATATTTGATTTTGAACTTAGAAAAATCCAAGAAAAAACACTAAATACTGAAGGAAGTGCTTTTCTTACTTCTCCAACTGGAAGTGGTAAAACTGAAGCATCTCTTTTTTGGAGTGATACCAATCAAAATTCCAGTAAGTCAAAACGAGTTTTCTATTTATTGCCCTACACTGCAAGTATCAATGCAATGTATAAAAGACTTCAAAAAGACTTTGGAAATGATGAATTAGTGGGATTATTACATGGAAAGGCATCTTATTTTCTTTATAAAGCATTATCTGATGATATAACTGATTATAATATAACAAAAAACAAAATCAGAGATATAAAAGGTTTGTCTAAAAAGATCTATAGACCATACAAAGTTCTCACACCTTTTCAGATTCTCAAGGCCTTTTTTGGAACCAGAGGTTTTGAAATGCAACTTTCAGAAATGACCAATGGTTTATTTATTCTTGATGAGATACACGCCTACGATGCACATACCACATCTTTAATTCTGGAAATTCTCAAAATTTTAAAAAATAATTATAATGCAGAGATGCTGATCATGTCTGCTACTCTACCAACATTTATTAAAAATCTTTTTAAGGATAATTTAGGAATTTCAACTGAAATAAGAATGGATGATGATGAACTTGAAAAATTTACAAGACATGAAGTTAATGTTATCCACGGGGACATCCTGAATAATCTTGATAGTATAAATGAAGATTTAGATGAAGGAAAACGAGTTCTTGTTGTATGTAATACTGTTTTAAGAGCACAAGAAGTTTTTGAAGAAATATATGAAGACGTAGAAAACAGCGCCCTTTTGCATAGTAGATTTATGCTTCGAGATCGAGAGGAGATAGAAAAATCTTTGGATGATTTGGATTTACTGGTGGGTACACAGGCAATTGAAGTATCACTTGATATTGATTATGATGTTTTATACTCAGAACCAGCACCTATTGATGCTTTAATTCAACGATTTGGTAGGGTCAATAGGAAAGGATGGGATAAAGATAAAATTGCCACTGTGAACGTTTTTTCAGAAGGTTCTGAAAAGGATAAATATATTTACAACCCGGAAATTGTTCAAAAAACTGTCCAAAGTCTTGAAAATGTTGATATTTTAAAAGAAAAAATCATTCAGAGACTTGTAGATGATATTTACAGTGATGGATATGTTGGAAAAGATAAAGAAAACTTTGATAGGGTACATAAACCTTTTGAATCCTTCAACAGACAGATAGTTCCTTTTATTAATGATAGTGAGAGTGAAATGGAGTTTTATTCCCTTTTTCAGTCTTATGAAGTAGTTCCATTTAAATATAAGCTTGATTATTTGGAAAAAATAGAAGAAGGCAAATATTTTGAAGCAATGAGTTATTTTCTTTCTATCAATATTGGACAATTTAAAAAGCTTGAAAAGGAAGATAACGTGGAATTAGATGGAAAAACATATTTTGTGGATACGAAATATGATAATAAACTAGGTTTAATGTTAGAAAAAGAAAACAATTCTGTTGAAATTCATTAAATGAGTTATATGTTAAGGTTAAGTTTAAACCTATGAGGAATTCCAGCTTAACTTATTAATAATTAGTAAAAATCTATGAAGTCTTTTCATATAATAATTAAAAAAATGGTTGGCCGGATTTTACTCATAAAGTTGAGTAACTCCTTAAAGACTTACTCAAAAAGTTGAGTAAAAAATCAGAAACCTTATAAAAAATTATCATTTGAACAGTAGTTTCACTTTGAAAAAAATAAATACTTTGAAAATCAATATTTCAAATGGTGGTAATATGACTTCAGAAACCAAAATCTCAAAGGGCTTTCAAACTGTAGTTCCCTCAAATATAAGAAAAAAGTTTGATGTTGGGCCTGGAGACATTTTAGAATGGAGACCTACTGAAAACGGAGTAGAAATCAAATTCCGTAAGAAACTAACCTTTCAAGATATTGCAGGAATGGTAAAGGGCGAACCAACCAATGCTGTTGAACTTAAGAAGAAATTCCAGAGGGGAGAAAAGATTTGATATTCGTTGATTCTTCTTTTTTTATTGCCCTTATACTTGAAAATGATCAATGGCATGCTAAAGCTCTGAAATTAATTCCTAAACTGGAAAAATCTCAAAAAATGGTATCTGGCCTTATAATCTCTGAGACTGTTACTATAGTAGGGAGTAGGGCTGGTGGAAAAGCAGGTAAAATGATTTATGATAATATTAAGGATAATTGCAAGATATTCCCTCAGGAACAATCTCTTTACGACCATGCCATTTACACCTATATTCAGTATGATGGAACTCTATCTTTGACTGATTCAGTAACAATCGAGATTATGAAAAATTGCAATATCCAAAAGATAGTCTCTTTTGATTCTGATTTTGATAAAGTTAAAGGAATTCAAAGGATACATTAAATGTTCTCAGACTCAGAAAAAGAACTCAGAATAATTGGAACCCAGATCAATTACTATTTTATTTGCAAGACTAAATTATGGCTTTTTTCTCATCATATCCAGATGGAACAGGAGTCTGAACTTGTTTCACTGGGAAAAACACTCCATCAGGATTCTTATAAAAGAGATAAACGGGATCAAACCATTGATAATCTGATCAGTTTTGATTTCGTTCGTAAAGGAGAAGTCCTGGAGATCCACGAGGTTAAAAAGAGTAAAAAGATGAGTAAAGCCCATCACTACCAGCTGCTCTATTATCTGTATTATCTAAAACACAACAAGGGGATCAACAATGCCATGGGAATTATTGATTACCCTAAGATAAGGCGAAGAGAAACCCTGAAGCTTGATGAGAGAAGCGAACAGGAAATACAGAACATTACCAAAAGAATAGGTAATATTTTAAAAGAAGAAATGCCTGCACCAGACCGGAGACCTGCGTGCCGCAGGTGTGCTTATTTCGAGCTTTGCTTTGTATGATGAAGAAATATTTAAATAGAATATGTTCCAAAAAATGAACATATGTTCCAAAAAATGAACATATTTTCAAAAACATCTTTGAAAATATTATGTTTCCTTGGCCGAAGATACCGAGACCAGTATCATACAAGAGAGTTAGTAAGAAGGCTTGAAATAGGATTGGGATCAGCCAGCAGATACCTTAAAATATTAGAAAAAGAGGAACTGGTCCTAAAAGAAGAAAAAGGAAAATTAACGATTTACAAAGCGAATATGGAAAGCCCACTACTTAAAGAACTTAAAATCATTTTCACAATGATGGAAATAGATGAGATGATTAAAGATCTGAAAAATATTTCATCCAGGATAATTCTCTTTGGGAGCTGTGCAGAGGGAGAAGATCATAACCAGAGCGATATAGACCTGTTGATCCTCTCAGATAAAGAAAAAGAGGTTAACCGCGTGTTAGATCAACACCAAAATATGATCCAGAGGAAGATTTCACCGGTGATCCTCAATGATACTGGATTTAGAGAGTTAAGTCATCGAGATAAACCCTTTTATTTGAGAATCAAAAAAGGAAGAATCTTATATGAAATACCAGTTTGAAAGATGTAAAGAGAAAGGAAAGATTCTGAAAATCCAGATAGACTACCAACTAATGAAAAATTGATTGAGGAAGTAAAAGATTAAATTGAGGTTTGATCAATGAAAAAAAATTACTACCTGATGTCAGATGGAATATTAAAAAGGAAAGAGAACACCCTTTATTTTCATAACAAGGATGGTAAAAAACCCATACCTATCAATAAGATATATTCTATTTATGCATACGGTTCTCTGAGCTTTTCCTCCCAGGCAGTTCACCTTTTAGCCAAGGAAGGCGTGCCCATACACTTTTTCAATTATTATGGATTCTACGATGGTAGCTTTTACCCTCGAGAAACACTGTTATCTGGTGATTTGCTTATTAAACAGGCTGAAAATTATCTGGATCATGAAAAACGAATTGTAATTGCCGGTAAATTTGTGGAAGGTGCAGCCCATAACATGCAGAAGGTTTTATCCTACTATAAAATTGAGAATGGTATAGGTGAGATCTTAAACGATCTGGGTTCCTGCAGGGAGATAACTGAATTCATGAATGTAGAGGGAAGGATACGTGCACATTACTATGAAAAGATGGATTTAATATTACCGGATGGTTATAAAATGGAAGGCCGAAGTAGAAGACCTCCTGAAAATATGATCAACGCGCTGATAAGTTTTGGTAACTCCCTGATCTACTCCACGGTACTCACCGAGATCTACAACACCCAGTTGAATCCAACAATATCTTACCTCCACGAGCCATCGGAACGAAGGTATTCCCTGGCACTGGATTTAAGTGAAATATTCAAACCAATACTGGTGGATAGGTTGATATTTTATTTGATAAATAAGAAAATGCTGAGGGAAAAAGACTTTGAGCGAGATCTTAATTACTGCCTCTTAAACGACCAGGGAAGAAAAACATTCATCAAAGAATATGATGAACGCCTGAAAAAAACCATTAAACATCGTAAACTTAATAGAAAAGTATCTTATCGTCGATTAATACGATTAGAGGCTTATAAACTAATTAAACATTTGATAGGTACTGAGGAGTACCAACCATTTGTGATGTGGTGGTAAATTATGTACGCCATTATAGTTTATGATATTAAGGTGGAAAGAGTCAACAAAGTCAAAGGATACCTTAGGAAACACCTTAACTGGATACAGAACTCTGTATTTGAGGGAGAAATTACATTAAGTGAACTGGAAATAATCAAAAAGGGTTTAAAAGACATCATAAATAAGAATGAAGATTCAGTGATAATATTCACAGTAAGAAGCGAGAAAGCCTTTAAAAGACAAGTATTGGGGATTGAAAAAGCACCTATAAGTGGAATATTATAATTTCTACTTGTAAAATTTTATTTGAATTATTTGAATAACTCTTTTTCTCATAAAAATCTCTCCCTCCCAGTCGTTTTTTAAACAAATTTTTGGATCAGGTTAAAATTATTTCAGGTTACTTTAATAGAATAAAGAAATGATGAGCATTTTATGAATCGTTGAAGATATAATTCTCATTAAAAGGTCTCTATTTTAAATATTCTTAATAAATTTTCAGCATAAAACTGTAAAAATTCATTATAGGATGTCGTCTTACCATATAAAAGAAAAACACAATTAAACACCGACAATTTAAGTACCTTGAAAGAGTAAAGAATAGAATGAATTAGGCCAAATAGACAAAATTTCCCGCCTGCTAAAATCAGACTATTTTAGGATTGAAATGATATTGGATTAACTGATTCTATTTCTAGTGTTCCAGCTAAAATCAGACTATTTTAGGATTGAAATTCGTCATCATCTTTATCAAGTTTAAGCTTCTGAGGAGGCTAAAATCAGACTATTTTAGGATTGAAATGATGAAGTTGAACATTTAGCAGCAACAATTAAACCCGCTAAAATCAGACTATTTTAGGATTGAAATAAAGCAGCTACACACTCAGCATTGGTGGGAGCGCCAGCTAAAATCAGACTATTTTAGGATTGAAATAATTATCAACCCTATCAACCCTATCAACCCATCTAAAGCTAAAATCAGACTATTTTAGGATTGA
This sequence comes from Methanobacterium petrolearium, assembly GCF_017873625.1. Taxonomy (NCBI): domain Archaea; kingdom Methanobacteriati; phylum Methanobacteriota; class Methanobacteria; order Methanobacteriales; family Methanobacteriaceae; genus Methanobacterium; species Methanobacterium petrolearium. Next base: position 36,925 of record NZ_JAGGKL010000008.1, read on the forward strand.
AATGGAAGTGGATCCGGTGGAGGTGGAGCATGGGGACCGCTAAAATCAGACTATTTTAGGATTGAAATTGAATACCATGTATCATCATAGCATGTTCGTATATAAGCTAAAATCAGACTATTTTAGGATTGAAATATTTACAAGTATTATGCTGTTTAACTGCCTCCAATAGCTAAAATCAGACTATTTTAGGATTGAAATAAATTATAATCAGTTATTTGATGGGTTTTTACTTGGCTAAAATCAGACTATTTTAGGATTGAAATGACATTGAATATTATGTAACTAATTTTTTAAACCCGCTAAAATCAGACTATTTTAGGATTGAAATTGTACTTTGCATTGATAACCTCTCCAGGTTGAAACGGCTAAAATCAGACTATTTTAGGATTGAAATTCATCATCTTTACTAGCATTGCATTCAACACAACGAGCTAAAATCAGACTATTTTAGGATTGAAATATCGAAATAGAACGACCTTACATTTATGATGATGGGGCTAAAATCAGACTATTTTAGGATTGAAATTATTAAAAAAGTCCTTAGTGAAGCTGGTATATCAGGGCTAAAATCAGACTATTTTAGGATTGAAATTTTTTCACATCTTCCTTTGCTTTATCCCATATTTTCCGCTAAAATCAGACTATTTTAGGATTGAAATTTAAAGATGAAAGTATTGAAGATACACTTTTTGATAAGCTAAAATCAGACTATTTTAGGATTGAAATTGAGAACTCGAAGACTCGACTTGTTTTTTTTAATTGGCTAAAATCAGACTATTTTAGGATTGAAATTAATTTAAACAGTCACCCCCTCTGGAGGCTCACCAGGCTAAAATCAGACTATTTTAGGATTGAAATTTCCCATAAAGATAAGGCCACTTGATCCAGCCCCCGCTAAAATCAGACTATTTTAGGATTGAAATTGCTATGTCTATGTCGACGAATCTGGAGTAGATGGGCTAAAATCAGACTATTTTAGGATTGAAATTATCTACAACAGAATAATGCCTGTTTAAGTTAGCATAGGCTAAAATCAGACTATTTTAGGATTGAAATAGTGTAGTCTTGGCGTCTGCGAGAGAGTTCTGCCCGCTAAAATCAGACTATTTTAGGATTGAAATAAAACAGTGATAACAGTAAAGTCTGCGGTTTCTTTAGCTAAAATCAGACTATTTTAGGATTGAAATGTGACATACAAAGAATCAGACCATGTGGCTTTAACTGCTAAAATCAGACTATTTTAGGATTGAAATAAATGAGAAGCTATTATATTATTATATTGCTCAATTGGCTAAAATCAGACTATTTTAGGATTGAAATTCCACACCTCCATTCAGTTGAAATAACTGAAGATACGGGCTAAAATCAGACTATTTTAGGATTGAAATCCGAACCAGGTAGATTTGAAGATAGACTATAATTAGGAGCTAAAATCAGACTATTTTAGGATTGAAATTCTGGTTCCTGTGAACTGTAACCTACTTCAGCAATGCTAAAATCAGACTATTTTAGGATTGAAATGAAACCCTACAAGAAAACAAAATACTAGAAAAAATGGGCTAAAATCAGACTATTTTAGGATTGAAATGTTGATGAAGGTAAACTTCAGGGGTCTTGGGGTATTGCTAAAATCAGACTATTTTAGGATTGAAATTTTAGTGGTGGAACTGAAACTTCAGCACCAACAACGCTAAAATCAGACTATTTTAGGATTGAAATGCTGTTATAACGTCTTCTTTTAGAAAAGAAATAGAAGAGCTAAAATCAGACTATTTTAGGATTGAAATTTTCCAGATTGACTTAGATAATCCAGTCCGGCAGGTGCTAAAATCAGACTATTTTAGGATTGAAATTTTTATAATAAATATGGGAACCATGATTATGAAGTTGCTAAAATCAGACTATTTTAGGATTGAAATCAATTCTGGTTTAAATATGATGCAACAACCTATGTCCGCTAAAATCAGACTATTTTAGGATTGAAATGAAATACGATATCAAGGACATGGATAATGAGGATATAGCTAAAATCAGACTATTTTAGGATTGAAATTCAACTTTTAAGCCACTTGGAGGTTCAATTATGTTATGCTAAAATCAGACTATTTTAGGATTGAAATATCAGGATATAAAAACTCTTAAAAAACATTTAGACGAGCTAAAATCAGACTATTTTAGGATTGAAATTTGTAACCTGTAACCTGGCAATCAAGTTACAAAAACGCTAAAATCAGACTATTTTAGGATTGAAATAAAAGATAAACTATATAATATAAAACATAAAGGAGTGCTAAAATCAGACTATTTTAGGATTGAAATAAGACTATCTATGACATGATCAGTGATGTTGATATCGCTAAAATCAGACTATTTTAGGATTGAAATGACAATGAATGAGGACATAGACCTGGAGGTGATCGTGCTAAAATCAGACTATTTTAGGATTGAAATATTTCATCCCTTTATATGACTTGAAGTAGGGACATGCTAAAATCAGACTATTTTAGGATTGAAATCTTAGTCTATTGATTGATTATATATTCAACAGTAGCGCTAAAATCAGACTATTTTAGGATTGAAATGAGTTTTTCTAATGTTTTGTATCTGTTTTTTTCACGCTAAAATCAGACTATTTTAGGATTGAAATGTACATAGTGATAACACTATTAAAATCTAGAATGGGCTAAAATCAGACTATTTTAGGATTGAAATCTCAGCTAATTTAAAGTGTTGTAACTATTACTATATACTAAAATCAGACTATTTTGGGGATTAAATCCAATTATAACCTCATTTTAAGGGTTACGGTTAGGAAATAATGCATAAAATCGCCGTTCTATGTTTTTCAGGTGCTAGTTTATCATATAAACCTTCATAATGATTTGCTCTTTTCATTTCACAAACTTTTAAAAAGGAAGGCATGATAGAGTATCAGAACATGTAACACGCTTAAAACCGGAAATATGCTACCCTGTTAAAATCATGAAAAAGAAAAACATAAAACCTTATTTGACAAACATCTTGACAACAAAAACAACACTGCAAGAACGCATTAAATTTTAATAAGTAACTAACACGATTTTCATGGCAAGAGTTCAATATGGAAAAACCTGGTGGGGAGAAAAATGGCTTGATGCCCTTAAAGACATTGACTTTGCCAACAGATTGCCCCGGGGAAAAACATATGCAAACACAGGTAAAGTCTACGATATCAATATTAATGGAAATATAATCACTGGAAAAGTGAAAGGTAACTACCGACAATACTACAAAGTCACAGTGAAGCTAAACTCATTTACTCAAAGTGAAAAAGAACTTGTTGCCCAAGTTATAAATAATTCTCCATCAATTCTTGCCGGACTTTTAAATAAAAAACTTCCAGAAGAACTGTACTACAAATTGGCTGCAGTCGGAATTGAGTTATTCCCTAAATCATGGGAAGATATTAATGCGGAATGTAATTGTCCGGACTATGCACTTCCCTGTAAACATATTGCCAGTTTAATCTATATGATAAGTATAGAAATTGATAAAAATCCCTTCAGAATCTTTGACATTCATAACTGTGATTTACTAAGTATAATTGACCATTTAGATGATGCTGAAGATTTACAGGTTCGAAAAATCACCAGTATCAATGATATTTTATTTTATGATGAAAAAATAGACAAAACAGGACAGGAATATGATAAAAAAATCCCAGAAGATATTGATTTTTCTGATATTCCGATTCTGTCTGAATATACATTAGCCATCCTAAAACAATCCCCTCTTTTCTATGATAAAGACTTCAAAAATGTTGTTGAAAGCATATACAGATCAATGGCAAGATACTGTAAAAAGCATTATGGTTACAATCATTACAACAATGAATACAACAACTTTATTACCTTAAAACCAGGAATAAAAGATATTTCAAAGTTATCTAAAAGGGAAGATGAAACTTTAAAAGAATGGAAAGAGAGATATTTGTCCTTTAAATGGAATAATCCTAAATTATGGGAAGAATTCTATTTAGTTATAGATGATGATTATAGAATTTCAAAAATATCCATAAAAGATGAAAATACTCCAGATAAAAAAGCAGCTAATAAAAATTCAAAGAACCCATTTACTCTAAAAAATGATCCAGATCTAGAAAATATTTTATTAGGATTTCTGGTGGAAATATCCCATACCAATACACTGCAATACAATTACAACATACAATTTCTACACTTACTCCTGCAATTTTCATTAAAACTAATAAAAAAACAGGGAATCATTCCTGAAATCATAGAATTAAAGGATAATACCTACTGTGTAAGGTGGGTGCCCTGTCTTTTTGATAAAAAAATCAATACCATATGTGAAAAATTATATTCCCTGTGTCCTGATAATTTGATGGGTTATAAAAATTCCCAGATAAACCAGGAACAACAGGTAATAACCGGAATAAGCCTTATAATCTCTGGAATCATGGAACATTACACCAGATATGGCATGCCGCAACTGTTAGAACGACAAAGTCATGACCCGGTTTTTAAATTATTTTTCTTTAATGAAAGATTAAAATTTGATGAATTCAAGACAAGAGGATATGAATTTTTAATCGATCAATGGCTTTCAAACCTGTATTTAAGGAAAAGGAAGTACACTCTTTATTTAATCATAGAAGAAACCACAAGTGATGAAATTTTCAGCATTCATTTAAAAGTAGGAGATGAAAATACTCCTCCAGAAGCTGTTAATGAAGTTATTTCTAATAAAGATTACAAACAAAACAATAGGAAATTAGAGTTATTATCAGATCTTTACTTAATACAGGAGTATTTTCCTGAAATTAAACAGGCACTTGATCTAAAAAAGCCCATCATACTAGATATGAATGAATTTTCAGGATTTTTTATGGATATACTTCCCTTACTAAAAGTGATGGGGATTTCAGTAATCCTTCCAAAGAGTTTGGATAAAATAGTAAAACCTAAACTAATATTTGATTTAAAAAGCACTAAAGAGCTTAGTTTGGAGAGAAAAACTTATCTTTCACTGGATGAACTGGTGAAATTTGATTGGAAAATTGCAATCGGCGAACATGATATCAGCAAAGAAGAATTTAAAAAGCTTTTAAGAAAATCTGAAAAAATAGTTAAAATAAGAGATAATTATGTTATTTTAGATGAAAATGAAATAAAATCCTTCATAAAAAGATTGGATAAACTACCCGAAACTTTAAATCAAACTGATTTAACACAGGCCATAATCAGTGGGGAATTTGAGGGTGGTGAAGTTAATATCGATGAGGATATTAGGTCTCTTTTTGAAAGGATTAAAAAATATGAAAACGTGCAGATTCCAAGTAATTTAAATGCTGAACTTAGACCATATCAGGAAATAGGATTCTCATGGCTACTGCAAAATATTGATCTTGGTTTTGGCAGTGTTCTTGCCGATGACATGGGACTTGGAAAGACTTTACAGGTTTTAACTTCAATTTTACACCTGAAAAATAAGGGATGTTTAGATGAAAAAAAGGTTTTAGTGATTGCCCCAACCAGCTTACTGTATAACTGGCAAAATGAAATGAAAAAATTCACCCCAACACTCAAACCCCACATATATCACGGACCTAACCGGAAATTTCCCAAAAAAGATGATTTTGATGTGATTATAAGCTCTTACGGAACCCTTAGACGTGATGTGAAAAGATTTAAAAAGATTAAATGGTGTCTGTTGGTTGTTGATGAAGCTCAGAACATTAAAAACCCCACTGCAAAACAGACAAAAGCAATAAAATCTGTTAAATCAGATAATAAAATTGCATTAACTGGAACACCCGTGGAAAATAGACTTGCTGATTACTGGAGTATATTTGACCTTACAAACAGAAATTATTTAGGATCTCTGAAGAAATTTACACAAAAATTCATCGTACCCATTGAAAAGGAACGAAATAAAAATGCTCTTAAAACTTTCCGGAAGATCACTGATCCTTTTATTTTAAGAAGGCTGAAAACTGATAAAGACATAATAAAAGATCTCCCCGATAAAATAGTGAATGATGTTTACTGTAAACTGAGTATTGAACAAACTGCACTATACCAGGAAATGGTAGACTCATTGATGAATGAAATTGATGAAAGTGAAGGCATAAATAGAAAGGGACTTATTTTTAAATTGATCAACAGTTTAAAACAGATCTGTAACCATCCCGCCCAGTTTTCTAAGACAAAATCAATAAATATCCCTGATTCTGGTAAGATGGAAGTTTTGATGAATATCCTGGAAAACATAACTGAAAATGGGGAAAAAGTCCTAATTTTCACCCAGTACGTTCAAATGGGAAATATAATGAAAAAATTAGTGGATGAACGATTCAACACAGAATCATTATTCTTACATGGTTCTCTATCCAGAATAAAAAGAGATAAAATGATCCATGATTTTCAAAACAAATCCCAGCATAAAATATTCATCATCTCATTAAAGGCAGGAGGAACCGGTTTAAATCTAACAGCAGCACAAAATGTTATACATTACGACTTATGGTGGAACCCTGCAGTTGAAAACCAGGCCACAGACAGAGCTTACAGAATTGGACAGAAAGAAAATGTAATGGTCTACAGATTAATAACCACAGGAACATTCGAAGAAAAAATAAACAACATGATAGAAAGCAAAAAAGAACTGGCAGACCTCACAGTGGGGACTGGAGAAAACTTCATAACAGAAATGAACAACAACCAATTAAAAGAAATACTGAAATTAAGGAAATAACCATAAGATGGAGTTTAAATATTTGGTTGTGATAGAACAACTGCTATAACATTAACCTTGAAATAGTCCTGATTTAACTAGCTTTCTCTTTATCTTTACTTATTCTTATCATGGGGTGACTTGATTAAAAACCATTCCATAGAAAACATGGCGATCATAGAAAATTTCTATGTTTACTATGAAAATTAGTTTTTCTGGTGAATATCCCTTGGATCCATTCCAAAAGAGAACCGGTATTTTCCCTTCCTATTACAGGGAAATGGTGAATTTGACCAGTTAAAAGAGATTTATGAATTTTACTTGAGCAACAGGACATATAGCTACAAAGGAACTGGAAAAACATGATTATCTCTTTTAAACTTTTTAACATAATAGACAACAGATTTTAATATAATTAACAATAGAAATTGATTAAGTTATGAAACTAAAAATGAAAATCAGACTATTTTAGGATTGGAATATGAATTTAAAATTAAACTTACTTGGGAGTATTATCCTATTTTAATCAGACGATATTCTGATTAAAATAAATTTTAAGTTTGTATTCATTATTAGAACTTTAAAATTTAAATTTATTATTTCTAATACTTGGAATAACGCATGAAATTTATTAAAATCTTAAAAAAAAAGATTTCAATTTGTGCATACTACTAAAAAAAAACCTTGTGATAAGAATGAACAGAAGAAAAATAGCTGAAGATTTTTCAGCATCTTTAAGTTATCCAGGGATAGAAAAAGTTATCCTTTTCGGTTCAGTTGCTCGCAGTGAGGATAAGGAAGGTTCTGACATTGATCTACTTATCATTTCAACCAATAAAATTGAAGCTAAAGATGAGGTGATGAGAAAGGTTACTGAGGTACTGGTTGAAACAGGAGTCTATATATCAGCTAAAGTTATCTCTCCAGAGGAATTTAAACAATTGCAAAACACTCATTTCATTTCCCAGGTTAAAAAAGAAGGTGTTACTGTTGGATGATGCAGAAATTTTAATGAGTAATGCTTATAAAAAGCTGGAAGTTGCAAAAAATCTGTTTAGTAATGGTTATTATGGGGATGCTGTAAGTAGATCTTACTATGCTATGTTTTTCGCAGCAAAAGCTCTGTTATCAAAAAGGAGTAATTATCCAAGGACACATCGTGGCTTAATTTCACAGTTCGGACGAGAATTTGTAAAAACAGGTGAATTTAATCACAAAGTTTTTAATATACTTACAAGGGCCCAGGAAGATAGGGAAGAAGCAGATTATGGACTTCTCCCTGAAATTGGGAAAAAAGAAGCTGAAATTATAATTGATGGTGCTGAGGTGTTTTTACAGGAATGTGAAGTTAAAATACGATAAATTGGACAACATTTACTTATTTTTTATATAAATTGTTACTTTATGAAATTGTAAATTTAATGGGTGTTTTAACTGCTCTACCCAATCATCAAATACTTTACATCCCACAAATCATTAATAAACCATAAATTATAATCCAACTGGATTACTACTAAGACCATTACTATAATAAAGTTTAGATAACATAATAATATTGAAATAGCTCTGATATTTTTATGAGATATGAAAGGAAGATTTTTTAAAATGAACAAAGTTTAGAGTATTATGTTAGGATAACCACATGCATATCCTCTACATTATTTAAATATATACTTTTATGAGATTTTACGAGTTTTAGGAGAGATATTAGATGTCAGAAACATCAACAACAGAACTTTACGAGGTTAAACGCACACTTAAAGAACTTTCCGAAAAAAAAGGGAGAGGTACTGAGCTGGTGTCTGTTTACATACCTCCAGATAGGCAGATCAGCGATGTAGTCAAGCACATGCGAGAGGAGCTCAGTCAGAGTGCTAACATTAAAAGTAAACAAACAAAAAAGAATGTGCAATCTGCTATTGAAGTTATAATGCAACGTATGAAACTTTTCCCCAAACCACCTGAGAAGGGTCTGGTGTTATTTGTGGGAATGATCCCCAAAGGAGGTCCAGGAACAGAAAAAATGGAAACCTATGTTTTCGAACCTCCAGAACCTGTTCAGACTTATATTTACCATTGTAACTCCCAGTTTTTCCTGGAACCACTGGAGGAGATTGTTGAAGATAAAGAAATCTATGGATTGGCAGTTATCGACCGAAAAGAAGCCACCATAGCAATAATGAAGGGAAAACGGATTGATATAATCCAAAATCTTACCAGCGGTGTTCCTGGAAAACACAAAGCAGGAGGGCAGTCACAAAGGCGTTTTGACCGATTAATCGAACTCGCAGCTCACGAATTCCTGAAAAGGATTGGTGAACATATGAACGAAGCATTTTTAAATGTGGAAGGTCTTAAAGGAGTTATAATTGGAGGTCCAGGCCATACTAAGGAAGATTTCATTAATGGAGATTATCTCCACCATGAAATCAAACAAAAAATCATTACCACCGTGGATACTTCATATACCGGTGAATTTGGTATCCGAGAAGTAATAGACAAATCCATGGAGGTTTTAACCGAAATCGACATCATGCGTGAGAAAAAACTAGTTCAGGGTTTTTTAACCGAACTGGTGGATGAAAATGGCCTAGCATCCTATGGTGAAGCAGAAGTCAGACAAAACTTGATAAACGGTGCAGTAGATGTTTTATTACTCTCTGAAGATCTTAAATCCAAAAGATACACTTACCAGTGCACCTCCTGTGGAGCTGAAAAGGTAAAAACCATCAAAAATGAGTCTGAAGCCGAAAATATAGCCTGTGATAACTGTGGAGACACCATGAAACCCTCTTCTTCAGAAGATATCATCAGTGAATTTATTAAATTGGCTGAAGAAGTGGGTTCAGACGTGGAGATCATATCCACAGAAACAGAGGAAGGAATGCAGTTATTCCGAGCCTTTGGAGGTATTGGGGCCATATTAAGGTACAGAGTATGATGATGTACCTTTGATTCTTATTTTTTATAATTCCTATTTTTAAACATTCAATATTTTATTTTAACGACAAACCTAATCTTATTTTAAAAACAATCAAAGTTTTGGATAATTAAAGAAGTGAAATATGTTTATAAAAAAAAGTATGTTAGATTAAAAAGGATAAAAATGGTTTTAGTGGTTATCCCAGTCTGCTGACCAGGATAAGTGATTCTACAGGAACCCTTTCCACTTCCAGTAATCCCTTCTTATCAATTAAAACTACTGCAGCTAGTGGTTCTGCTCCCAGATTTCGGAAGACTTTTATTGCTTCTCCAATGGTTCCTCCACTGGTTATCACATCATCCACAATTACCACTCTTTTTCCCTCAACAGAGGCAAAATTACTGCTTACCGCTCCTTTGGCATCTTTTCCTTTACGGTGTTTAATGGGGTGGAACACTGCCATGTCTGCATCTAAAAATTCAGCCATCATGGTGGCAAAGGGTATTCCACTAACTGTGATCCCTACCACTACTTCCACATCACCGTGTTGCAGAGCCATATCTGCCATGGCCGCTGAAACATACGACATTCTAGTGGAACTACCACCCAAACTCTTCCAGTTTATAGCAAAATCCACCGGAACCTCTTCTTCAGCTTTTCCTTTTGTTTTATCTGTTCCCTGGAGTATAAGCCACCGGGCAGTGTCTTTTGAGACATTAAGTTCGTCTGCAATCTCACCTGTAGTAAAACCTCTGCTCCTAAGTTCTTGAGCCTTTTCGATAAGTTTTTGGTCCATTATACCACTCCAGATTTTTTAAAAACAATTATGGTACATGTTGAATTGATTACAAGTTTGGTTCTTGTGTGTTTTTTATATGATTTATTGATCATATACCTATTTTTGTTGGAAGATTTATTATTCTTCAGGGATGGGTTGATGATTCTTAATCTATGTCGATGTCAATGTTAACTGGAATTTTCTCCTTGGCAGATTTCATTGCAGCAAGAACTGTTTTTAAAGCGTGGATTCCGTCTTCTCCGGTAATTTTTGGTTTTTCATCCAAAATAATGGCATTTAAGAAGGAATCAAGTTCCTCCATAAGAGGTTCATGATGAGGTACCCTAACCTTTCTGGCGTGTTTCCCGTAAACCTCCACGTTCTGGTCAATGTAGTCCAATGAGATTATTCCATCAGTTCCAGTGACTTCCAGTTGCCTTTTTTTGTATGGAGTTAGCCAGTTCACCTCTAACATGCCTGTGGCCTGGTTGTAGAATTCCATCATGATCTCAGCATGGTCTTCGTATTCACATTTTTCCAGTCGGCTACCTACATGTGCGTAAACCCTGGAAACCGGGCTGTCCATTAGGTATGCCATCACATCCACCTCATGGATTGCTAGATCGATGGTTACTCCCACATCTTTTATCCGTGGGGGGAATGGCCCTACCCTTTTGGCAGATACTGAAACCACTTCTCCTATCAGTTTTTCTCGAAGCAGCTTTTTTGCCTCTAAAACTGCTGGGTTGAAACGTTCCACATGACCGGTTGCCAGTTTTACTCCTTCTTTTCTGGCTGCTCTGACCATGTCTTTTGCTTCTTTAAGGGTGAATGCTATGGGTTTTTCCACCAGTACGTGTTTTCCCTGTTCAATGGCACTCATCACCACTTCATAATGGTAGGTGGTGGGAACGCAAACACTTACTGCATCTATTTCCGGCATTTTAAGTATATTATCGTAATCAACAAACCCGACGGTGTTGTATTTTTTGGATACTTCCGACAGGGTGCCTTTCATAAGATCTGAAACAGCAAGGAGGTTGGCATTTTTGAGTCTGGTGTATACTCTGACATGATTGTGGCCCATGGCCCCTACACCAACAACTCCTACATTTACCTTATTCACGAGTAATCCTCCAGCATGTGGCCAGCTACTTCAAGACCAATCCGTTCATAATCGTTTACAGAACCTCTTACTCTATGTTGAGATAAGAGTTCACCTTCCCTGCTTAATAAAATACCTTTGAGTTCCATTTCATCCCCTTGGACTCTTGCACAGACCCCGAGGGGCCACTGACACCCAACCCCCAGTACTTCTAAGACTTTTTTTTCAGCCATTACTTCTCGATAGGATGTACTGTGATTCAGGGCTTCTAAAATTTTTCTTTTAGGTGTATCTCCCCGTGCAACTACTGCTAAAGCTCCTTGACCTGCTGCAGGAGTCATGTAATCTAATGAAAAATTTTGTTGAATGTGATGAGTTAAGTTTAATCTTCGAAGACCTGCTTCAGCCATTAATGTGGCGTCATATTCACCAGATGTGACTTTTTTTATTCTGGTGCCAATATTACCTCTTATTGGTTTTATGTCCAAATCTTTCCGATGGTAATGGCAAAATGCTTCTCTTCTGAGACTGCTGGTCCCTAGAGTAGCTCCTTCAGGCAGTTCTTCCCAACTGTAAGGAGATATCAGTGCTTCGTGGGGTGATTCTCGTGGGGGTACTGCTATTATTTCAAGATCATCAGCAAGTTCACTGGGAAGATCCTTTAAACTGTGAACAGCAAAATCCACATCCTCTTCAAGTACTGCCTTATCCAGTTCTTTGGTGAAAACTCCCTTTACATCTATATTATAAAGTTGAGAATCCCTAATTTTGTCCCCGGTGGTTTTTACTATTTTTATTGATATTTCGTCATCTGTTATATTTGATAAAGAATTGATAATATTTTTGGTTTGAACCATGGCCAGACTGCTGCCCCTTGTACCTACCTTCAATGCATCATCTCCGAATGTTGCGGATTATATGTGAATTCTAGTCATAAAAGTTTATTATTATATAATAAGCATGGTGCCTAACATAGCTAACTTAAATTAAGAATCCTTAGTTGATTGATTTTGTATGATCTTTAATAAATGTTGTCATGGATAAAATTCCCAACCAATCCTCTTTAACATAGTAAATATATTGAAAATACTCCCTAAAAAGTTATCTTCTTCCCAGATCAGAATAATTAGAACGAAAGATAAGCAGGATATTTTTAGCCCCACACTTACCCGCCATATCAACTGCAGAATCTATCTGGCTGTGATAAAGCACTCCATCTTTCATCTTACCCATCATGCTTTTACCTAATTCTCCAGTTAATATTATCAAAATCTCATTATCCATCCCATTTAAAAAATCTGACAGGGAGTTCTCATCAATTTCTTCACAGGTCACCCCATAACTTCCCCCCATCACCAGAGCGGGATTTTCATATTCTTTAATCATGTTCACTGCTTTTTTCACTGCAGTGACATTTATACCAGGATTTATTTCTTCAATCACCCTTACTTTTCTGTTTTCACCAGACAGGTAATTGTTTTTTATGCTGGTTCTTCCAGGTAAACCTTTAAAAGATTTTAAACCTCTTATAATAGTTTTTATAGGGGTTCCCATTGATAATGATGAACATACAGCAGAAAGAGCATTTTCCAGGTGATGTTCAGCTGGTGCAAATGTGGAACATTCAAATGAAGTGTTAATAATTTTTCCATGGATTGTTTTGAGATCCCTAACCCTAACCTGGAAGGAAGTTTCAAAAAGGCCATAATTGATATTAAAAGCAAAAACATTAGATTTAAAAGCAAAAACATTAGATTTTTTTTCTACAGAGTAAGTATTTGTTTTTTGGTTTAATGTATGGAAATCTGAATCTTTAGAATAAATTTTCTGGCATGAATCATAGTCACATACCACGATCTCACTTTGAAACATCTGTTTTTTAGCTTTGCTTGCACAGCTTTTACCCTGACATATGGAATAATCTTCAGCAATGTTGGTTATAACCCCCACATCTGCTAATCCAGTGCCTCCTAAAGAACTTTCAAATATGCAAATTCCAATATTGTAATTTTCTGCGGTTGATAATTCTTCTGCAAGTTCCCATGCAGTTATGATACTGGCTGGAGTTATACTAATGTTTCTTTGTAGGTTAATCTCTTCATCATCGGCTACAACCTCAACTCCAAGACTGCTTAATATGAGAGGAGTTTTTTCTCGATATATTTCTTTAAGCATGGCTACTACACTGGTTTTGCCTTTAACTCCAGTGACTTCGATTACAGGCACGGATATCCTGTCTTTCATAAAGTAATGAACAGCCTGATGATGTGTCATGTGGATGGGATGGGGTAGATTGCAGTGTATCGGAGCAACCACCATTAATTCATCATTTTTAAAAGAAGATGATAATTTTCCTTGTGTAAAATCATCAAAAAAAGTTTCATCAACCAGTTGGATTTTCTGAGATTTCAGTGAGGATTTAACTTCACAAGGTAAAGTATGGTAAATATCCCATGCGAAAACCTCAAAATCCTGTTTTTTGGAAAATTCAGATGCCAGTATGGCACCTCCATGGGTGGTGTCTACAACCAGAACTTTCATTTGTTAATTCCGCCCTGAGTTAACTTTTCTCTGACTTTACGGTAGAAATCTTTGGTTAAACGTACAAAGTATGCACAGTTTTCGGATTTACAGAAAATGATCTCATCCATATAATTTATCTCTTCTTCAAACTGACCATCTATCACTGCAATGGCTTTTTTGCCTTCTCTTAGAAGTTTGACCTTAATTACACTCTCATCTGAGACAACTGTAGGCCGAGCTCCCAGTTTAAATGGGCATATGGGAACTATGATAAATGCTTTCACCCTGGGATCTATGATTGGTCCACCTGCAGACATGGAATAAGCTGTGGAACCACTGGGAGTGGCTATGATTAACCCATCGGCACGTAACTCCTCCACAATCTCATCATCAACACTGATCTGTATGTGAAGCATTTTGGCAGGCTTTCTGGTCATCATAACTACTTCATTTAAGGCAGGGGGTAACTCATGATTGTGCCAGACTATCAGTTGATTTCTTCTTTCAACAGAGTAGTTTCCAGCAAGAATCTCTTCAAGAGCACTGAAAGCATTTTCAGGATCTATTTCTGTTAAGAACCCTACTGTTCCCATGTTAATTCCTATTAGTGGAATTTTTTTGTGACTGATATAACTCTGTGTTCTGAGGATAGTTCCATCTCCCCCCACCGCCACCATCATATCCACATCCATGTCCTCCAGTGCACATTGTTTATTCTGATATCTATCCAGTTTCTGGGCCAGAGGAATGTCCAATAAAACATCAACTCCTTTTTCAGTTAAAAAATCAGCTAACTTGCCTGCAAATTCTATTGCATCCCTCACATCACTACGGGCAGCCAGTCCCATGATCATTTAATCCCCTCCACTATGCGAACTATCTCCTGGTGAATAACTGAATTACATGTGGCTATCATGGAAGTTTTCTCCATAACATTTAATTTACCATTTAAGGCTTTACCATATCTATCCGTCACTATTCCCCCACTTTCTTCCAGTATCAGTTTAGCAGCCGCCAAATCTACCAGCCTCAGATTATCTCTAACATCAACAAATGCATCGTAAGTCCCATCGGCAACGTAAGATATTTCTATGGCCACTGCTCCAAGAATTCTCATTCTCCTTACGCTCTTGCACAGCTTTTCTACTTTTCCCATGTTCATTCTGTAAACATAAGCCCCCAATGATATTTGAGATAAATCCTGTTTAGATGACGGTGTGGGGTTTTTTCCATTGACCAAAGCACCTTGACCCTTAAATGCAGCATAAAAATCATCTGTTGCATAATTTTTCACAAACCCCATCTGAATATCCTGAACTGTTAAAGGACCCTTCTGATTGGTAGGAATGGGTGCCACTGCCACTGATATCCCATAAGCCGGAATATTCTTAACAGCATTGCTGGTACCGTCCAGTGGATCCACCACCATTACAACTTCAGGTTGGCCTTTTCCTAAATTCACTTGACCAATTTCTTCACTGATCAAAGTTAAAGGTTTATCAATACTTTCCAGTACTTCAATAACCTTTTTTTCTGCCACAATATCAATATACATAGTTGGAGTGCCATCAGCCCCTGTTTTAACGATTTCAGACCCTTCTAAAGACCCTATGAGTGGTGATATTGCATTTTGAGATTCTTTAATTAATTCCTGGCAGGTTTCAGTCCAAAATTCCCTATCTTTTTCATCCATATAATATCCTCCTCCTGGGCCTCAAAAAAACATTTTTATCCTGAGAATTAGGTGTAATTTTCAATCCATATAATGATGTATTGTATGATTATAATGTTTTGTAACGTATAAGATGGGTTTTAGGACCCTATGATTTTGTAAAATCATCATCTGTTATTTTAGGTACACCACTGCAGCCACTGCCACTGCCTCTTTTATAACCTTATGATTTTCATCTGCTATGATAATTTCTCTAATCTCAAGTCCCCTAACCTGCATCATATATTCCACCATGGTTTTTGCTTCGGATCTAATCTTTTCAGGATCCTGATTTACTCCGGAATGTTCCACTACACACCCAAAATCATCAGAGGTTGCCACTGCCACCACCGCAGTTATAAAATCCCCAGGATGATCTGAATGCACATATGAAAGCACACAATTAACCATTTCCCCCTCCTTAATAGGTGGGAGTTCCACTATCTCTGTATCCCTTGGCAGTATACTGGAGACTGGTATAAGGTTCACATCACCAATACCTGCATCGAGGAGGGCATTGTCAAAGGCGTTTAGTCGTGTGGGTCCTTCTGATTTTCCTGAGGTTATAGAAACTTTCATTATATCACTGGTAATTTCACTTAAAAATTTAAATAGGGAAAAAAATATAGGCACTTCTATATCAGATGAGAGGTATCTATAAATATATTTATACAGACAAGCAGACTTATAAAAAAGTACAACCAAGAAGAGTTACATCTATATAAAATAAATCTATCATAGACTCTATTTTTTAGATTCTGAACTTTATGGATCCTCACTGGATCTAAATTGTACGTATTATACGGAGGTAAATAGCATGTCAACTAAGGTAGTGGAAGTTAAAACGCTCAAAGTAGGTAAATATGTAGTATTGGATGGTGCAGCATCAAAAATTGTGAATATTCAGACTTCATCCCCAGGGAAACACGGTGCAGCAAAGGCTCGTGTTGATGCCATTGGAGTTTTCGATAATCAAAAAAGAAACCTAGTAAAACCAGTCGATGCCAAGATAGAAATCCCGATAATCGACAAACGAACCGCACAGGTACTGGCCCTAATGGGTAGTGATGTTCAGCTCATGGACATGGAAACTTATGAAACCTTTGAAGTACCAATACCCGATGATCTACGTGATGATCTGATTGAAGGTGTAGAAGTTAATTATATCGTGGCTATGGGTAACAAAAAACTCATGAGGATCAGATAGACCTCCTGAGAAGCCATATCTACTTTTTACAAATCTGATGAGGATTTAGATAAATGTATCTTTACACTGAAAATCCTCTGAAATTTGCTTTTTCCCAGGATTTTGAAGAATTCAAAGAAAAAGATAGTCCTTGTTTTGGAATTTTAGGAGTACCATTCGATAGCACCACCAGTTACCTGCCAGGCGCACGTTTCGGGCCTTTTTTCGTGAGAGAAGCATCATACAACTTTGAAAAATACAACCTATTATCAGATACGGTTTTAGATATTAACTTGTGTGATGTTGGAAATCTAGAAGTGGTTCCTGGAAACCTGGAAAACACATATATGCACCTGGAATCTGTCGTGTCCTCCATGTCCGAAGACACATTAACCCCTCTAACCATTGGTGGTGAACATGGCATTAGTTATGGAGTTATAAATGCCCTTAACACACAGAATAACTTGCAGGATGTTACCATACTCCATTTTGACGCCCACATGGATCTCAGAGACGATTATGTAGGGGAAAAATATTCCCATGCCACAGTTATGCGACGGATATATGATAAAAACCCTGCAAAGATAATTCAAATGGGTATCCGCTCTTCATCACCGGGAGAAGCTGAATTCGCACGGAAAAATGGTATTGATTTTTACACAGCTCACGACATAAAAAAAGACCTGAAAGGGATTGAAAAAGTTATTAACCAGATAGATGGTCCCATCTATGTCACTGTGGATATAGACGTACTGGATCCTGCTTATGCTCCCAGTGTGGGCACACCGAGTCCATGTGGAATAAATACACAGGAACTGGAAAGCCTAATTTCTCATCTTAAGGGAAAAGAAATTATTGGATTCGATGTAGTTGAGGTTTCATCCACTTCCATTGGAGATATCACATCCATTAATGCTGCTAAAATAATTTTAGACTTTTTATTCTTGCAATAAATTCTTCACATTGCTTTTTAAATTATTAAATCTTATTTAAGAATCCAGATCATCTTGATCTTATTCATTAAAACCTATTTCAATAGGGGGAAATTGCTTCCCATGATAGATCATATATAAATATTTATAGATAGCCAGCCAAATTTATCTGATGATTAGCATATTAAGATTCAACACATTTAACACATATTTCTAAAAGAGATACCAATAAAAAGGTTTTTATTTTAAAAATCCATCGGGCTTAAATTGGATTAGGAGGAAAAAAATGTATACCAGAGAAGTGAAGCTTACCGGACATATTATTGATTCCCTCACCCTACCCAAAGCATTGGACCTTATTATGGACATGGGAGGCGATTTCCAGATCCTGGAATTTGAAGTGGGTAAACGGAAAAAAGACACCAGCCTTGCCAGGATCAAAGTTCAAGCAGATACTGAAACTCTTCTGGGAGAGATTCTGGATGAACTGGCAGAAATAGGTGCCATGGTGGTGGAGATCACTGAAGCAAAGTTGGAAGCCGCCAGTAAGGATAAAACTTTACCTACTGATTTTTACTCCACAACCAACCATCCCACTTTCATCCGCTACCACAATGAATGGGTACCTGTCGAAAATATTGAAATGGATTGTATGATTGTAGTTGAGCCTCAAACCAAAAAAGCCATTATCAAACCTATTGGTCGGATCAAGAAGGGTGATTTGGTAGTGGTGGGTCGTGAAGGGATTAAAGTGATGGCCCCCCAGAGGCCTCGAGGCAAAAAGGGAGTATTTGAGTTTATGGGGAGTGGTGCATCCTCAGAAAAACCCCTCAGAACTCTTATCAAGAGCATTGCAAATGAGATAAACGAGGTTAAAGGTCGTGGGGGCAAAATTGCTGTGGTTGGTGGGCCCGCAATTATCCACACTGGTTCCGGCCCGGTGCTGGCTCGGATGATCAGGGAAGGTTTAGTGGATGTGATCTTTGCTGGTAATGCCCTGGCAACCCATGATATTGAAAGTGCTCTTTATGGAACCTCTCTGGGAATTTGTGTGAAGACTGGTGAAGCTGTGGCACGGGGACACCGCCACCACATCTACGCCATAAACCAGATCAACCAGGCCGGCTCCATCAAAGATGCCGTAGAACAGGGAGTGCTTAAAGAAGGAGTAATGTATGAATGTGTCAAGAATGATATTCCATTTGTACTGGCCGGTTCCATAAGGGATGATGGACCTTTACCTGATGTTATAACTGATGTGATTGATGCTCAGGATGAGATGAGGAAGTATGTTCAGGACGTGGATATGGTGATCATGATCGCCACCATGCTCCACTCCATAGCCGTGGGAAACATTCTACCTTCACAGGTGAAAAGTATCTGTGTGGATATTAACCCTGCTACAGTCACCAAACTCAGTGATCGTGGCAGTGCCCAGGTGGTTGGTATTGTAACTGATGTGGGAGCGTTTTTACCCATACTTTACCATGAACTTAAGGAAGATTAGTTTTAGGGACCTTTAAGATCCTGAAATATCCATCCACTTAAATTCTTTTTAAGTGAAAACTAAAACCAGAGTAATGATTTAAGACAACATCAGGCTATTCCATATTAATTACCTACTGTTCTGTGTTTCACTGGAATAAAAATAACAATACTAACCAGTGCCCGCCCTTAAATGTTAGAACAATGAATAAATGATTGATGAAGTTTAAATTTCACTTCAAACTTTAACAAATCCATTCAGGATGGGGAAATGTGTATGATAAAAGGAAATCTAGTAAATGTTTTTACAGAAGAGATTTATCCTGCCGAAATTGAAGTTAAAAATGGTATTATAACCTGTTTAAGGGAAATTAAAGGAGAATATTCTGGATATATTTTACCCGGTTTTATTGATTCTCATATCCATATTGAAAGTTCCATGCTTACACCCTCCCGTTTTGCTGAGGCTGTGGTACCCCACGGAACCACAGCCGTGGTGGCTGATCCCCATGAAATCGCCAATGTCATGGGTGTTGAAGGGATCAAATATATGATGAAAGATGCCGCTACCACTCCCCTGCAAGTTTTCTTTACTGCATCATCTTGCGTCCCGGCAACTCCTTTTGAAACTTCCGGAGCCATTTTAGGCCCTGATGAAATAGACACTCTGATGGATGATGACCAAGTGGTGGCTTTGGGGGAGATGATGAACTTCCCCGGAGTTATAGGAAATGATCCTGTGGTTTTGGAGAAGATTAAAATCGCCCAAAAGCACCGTAAACCAGTTGATGGGCATGCCCCATTGTTATCTGGAAAAGATCTGTGTGATTACATTGGGGCTGGCATATCCACAGACCATGAATGCACCCAGCTAGAGGAAGCCCATGAAAAAAAGGGTTTGGGTATGAAGATCATGATCAGGGAGGGTTCATCTGCCCATAACCTGGAAGAACTGATTTCTGTAGGGGGAGAATTCCTGGTATCTGATGATCGGGACCCTGAAGACTTGTTGAATGGACATATAGACCAAATTTTAAAGAAAGCTGTGCATTTAGGTATGGACCCTGTGGATGCCCTGAGAATGGTCACTTTAAACCCTGCAGAACATTACAATTTGAGTTGTGGGGGATTAAAACCAGGTTCCCCTGCAGACATGGTGCTGGTGGATGATCTGGAAAATTTCAAAGTGGACAAAGTGTGGATTAAAGGAAAACTTGTGTCTCAAAACGGTGCCCCACTCTTCCAAGTGGACCCCCTTCTTTTAAAGAGTACTTTCAGAGTTAAACCCAAAAAAGCATCTGATTTTGAAGTTAATTCTCCTCATGAAGAAGAAAAAGTCAGGGTGATTGATGTAATAGAAGGCCAGTTACTTACCTCGGAGACAGAAGCTGTTTTAAGAGTTGTTGACGGTCATCTGCAAGCTGACACCGAAAAAGACATCCTGAAAATCGCGGTTGTGGAAAGATACGGCCATGATAATGTTTCAAATGCTTTCATACGTGGATTCCTGCTTAAAAATGGGGCGATTGCCTCCAGTGTTGCCCATGATTCTCATAACATCATTGTGGTTGGTACCAATTGCCAGGATATGGCAGAAGCAGTGAATATTCTTTCCAAAAACAATGGAGGGATTGTTGTTGTGTCTGATGGTGATTGTTACTCGTTAAAACTTCCAATCGCTGGTCTTATGAGCACTGAAAGTGCAGAAGATGTGTCTTCCCAACTAAGCCAGTTACATAAAATAGTTAAGGATATTGGATGTGAACTTGCTTCACCTTTTATGACCATGTCCTTCATGGCGCTTCTGGTGATTCCTAAACTGAAAATTAGTGACCAAGGTCTGTTTGATGTTGAAAATTTTCAATTTGTTGATGTTATAAAATAAATAAGCATTTATTCAAATGTATCTAATTGAATTTTAAACTAAAGATTATCAATGGGTGTTTTATCATGAAAATCGTACCTCTGGCCTTTGAAAGTATGGGTGTCCGTTCCATGGCCACCTTCATTGAAACTGACCAGAAAATACTCATGGACCCTGGAACATCTATTGCCCCTAAAAGGTTCGGATTCCCTCCCTGGAAGGATGAATTTGATGCTTTGCATGAAACCCGGACTAGAATTCAGGATTATGCTGCCAATGCAGATATTGTTACCATCAGCCATTATCACCATGATCATTTCACGCCTTTCAGCCTGGGACTATACCTGGCTTCAGCTCCTAAATATGCAGAAGAAATATACCAGGATAAAAAGTTGTTCATAAAGCATCCCACTTCCCATATAAATAAAAGTCAACAAAAAAGGGCCCGTGACTTTTTAAAGAATCTGAAAATCATGAAAAGCCGTGACATCACCTACGCCGATGGAAATACTTTTGAAATTGGAGATACGAGGATTAAATTTTCAAAACCATTGCCCCACGGTCCGGAGGGAAGTCGGTTGGGTTATGTGATAACCACCACTATAGAATGGAATGATGAAAAGGTTATGCATGCTTCAGATGTTCAAGGACCAATCTATGAGGGGTCAAAAGAACTTATAATTGATGAAAACCCCGATACTCTAATTTTAAGTGGTCCTCCTATTTATCTTGAGGGTTTTGCCCTGGAAAAAGAGGATATTGAAAAAGCCCGGGAAAATCTTGTTGAAATAGCAAGTAAAATATCAAGAGTGGTTGTGGATCATCATTTGTTAAGAGACCTTGGCTGTTTTAACTTTTTAAAAACTATAAGAGAAGAATCTGGCGGAAAAATATTAGTAGCATCAGAACTTTTAGGTGAAGAACCCTATTTGTTGGAAGCAAGAAGAAAAGAGTTTTATTATTAGTTATTCCTAATTATTAATAATTTTCATTCGAATATATCTTCAAGTAATATATTTCCGGATCAAATTTCCATTATAGATTATATTAAAAAAGTGTAATTATTTGATTATTTAGACTTCAATTCCTTTAAAATCATTTTCATGGCTTTTTTATGGTCTTCACCACCCACTTTATTCACCACTCTGGAGATTTCATCTATTTTATCCAGATTCTTATTCTTTTCATCTTCAGATACCATGTCAATCCGAGTTAAATATATCAACGCCTCAATGATCCCATAAATAGCCCGGTTTAAAGGTTCAGGGTGTTGATTGACCTCGACAACTTCTTTAACATTGGCTCGGACAATATTCAAAGTAGATGTTCCCAGGTGATCCTTCCGTTCTACGATCCTTTCATGAGTTACATCAGCCCTGAAAAATGAATCTGCACCCTTAAGAGAAAATCCACTGTTTTGTTTCTGGAATTTTCCACTGCCCAGATCCCCAATGGTTGATTGGACAAACAATAGGGGGTCTTTTGATAGATTAACATAAAAAGTCTTTTTACGTCTCACATTCAAATAGGTTTTTGACCCCTTAAAAAGATAAAGAACAATCTCGTTTTCATTTTTACACACCACCCCTACTGGTGCTGCATTGGGTGTTCCATCCCTGTTTTGGGTGGTGAGGATGGTCTCATAGAGAAGACCACGTTCCATTCCCAAAGAATAAATATCTGACATTATAACCATTATCCTAATCTTCTATTTTTGTTTTATTCTTTTCTAAGGATCTCTCCGGTTAACATGCCATTGATTATGCAG
This sequence comes from Methanobacterium petrolearium, assembly GCF_017873625.1. Classification (NCBI taxonomy): domain Archaea; kingdom Methanobacteriati; phylum Methanobacteriota; class Methanobacteria; order Methanobacteriales; family Methanobacteriaceae; genus Methanobacterium; species Methanobacterium petrolearium. Next base: position 59,938 of record NZ_JAGGKL010000008.1, read on the forward strand.
TCAAAATCAATTAACTCATCCCAACCTGCCTTTTTAAACATGTCCATATAACAGAGTCCGATGATCTTCCCATTAGGTTCTAGGATGTCATCTAAGAGTTTTTTAACATCTTCTATGTCTACATTATATTGGGGCATAGAAAGTCCGCCAAGCAATGCCACAACCCCAGAATGAGGATCAGCTTCTTGTGAAAATTGCATGCCAAGTGGAGTGCGTTCTATTTTACGTGCGCTTTCCATATCAGTTTTAGCCATAAACACTGATTCTTTGTCTCGAATTACATAGGCGAATAGTTCTGCAAATGGACTGCAAACACCAGGAATGCCTACAAAAGTAACTTTTTCAGCATCCCCTACTTCTTTCTTAAGTGCCATTAAATTTGCATTCAATCCTTTGAATTTTTCTGTTTCAATCATGTTATCCTTCCGTATCTCCTGTATAAAAAAATAAACAATTGGTAAAAAAATGAATATGACTTTTTATTCTCTAAATTAAAGAAACGATAAGTTTTAATGGTCACGTACTAATTTAGGATCCCTTCAAAAATATGTATATGACGTAGGCGATTACCAGTATAATTATAACTGGAAGTAACCATATGAATACATAGAAGAAAACCACTGCCAGCACCAGGGCCACCAGTATGAGTAAAATGTCTTGAAGTTCCATATTTTTCTATATTGCCATTTCAACATAAAAATATTTCCATAACACAAATTTAATCAGTATCATGGTGAATTAAGAAATTAAATAAGCATCAGTCATCTATATTTAAAGTTAAACCCTATTAAACGATAAATTTAAGAAGATAAATCCAAGGAGAACATCTATAATGATATTAGTGATTAATAATCATGGGCAGTATAATCACCGCATCCATCGTACCCTTCACTATCTGAAAATACCCTCTGAGCTGGTGCCCAACACTACTTCACTTTCTGAAATTGAAGATAAAAACCCCAAAGGACTCATATTAGGGGGAGGTCCTTCAGTGGAAAGATCTGGTAACAGCACCGAATATGTTAAAAAACTGGATTATCCCATTCTGGGAATCTGCCTCGGTCACCAGATTATAGCCAAGGCTTACGGTGGCGAAATAGGATCTGCGGGCTCAGAAAGTTATGCTCAGATTCAGATCAACATCCAAGATGAGGATGATATTTTCAAGGGTTTGGGACCCCAGTTAGATGTATGGGCTTCTCACAAGGACGAAGTTACCAAAATTCCCCCGAAATTTGAAATTCTCGCTTCATCACCCATATGTGACATTGAAGCTATGAAACACCCTGAAAAACCTTTATATGGTATACAGTTCCATCCTGAGGTTTATCATACTCCAGAGGGGCCTAAAGTTTTTGAGAATTTTTATGAAGTTTGTCGAGAATACCATAAAACTGATTAAGACTCCATTGGAATAATTAACCCACCTAAGAGAAGAAATTATCATATTAAACTACTTAACAAATTTTCATATTTCATTGAATCAAAAAAAGTCATTAAAGGTTGATAAACATGTTGGATCCGTCTTCTTTTATTAAAGAATCAATAGATGAACTAAAAAATACCATCAAAGGTAAAAAAGCAATAATAGCCCTCTCCGGGGGTGTTGATAGTTCAGTAGCATCAGTACTGGTTTCTAAAGCTATTGGTGAGAATTTGACTGCGGTTTTTGTAGATCATGGCCTCCTCAGAGAGGGGGAAGCAGATTACGTTCAGAATACTTTCCAAAATCGGCTGAATCTAAAATATATTGATGCTAGTGAAGAATTTCTGGGTAAACTGCAGGGTGTGGAAGACCCTGAAGAGAAAAGGAAGATCATTGGTGAAGTGTTCATTCGGGTTTTTGAAAGAGAGGCTGAAAAAGTCGGTGCTGAGTTTCTGGTGCAAGGTACCATTGCCCCAGACTGGATTGAGAGTCAAGGTGACATTAAATCCCATCATAATTTGGCCCTCCCCCATGGGATGGTTTTAGAAATTGTTGAACCCATAAGAGAATTGTACAAAGATGAGGTAAGAATTATCGGAACTGAAATGGGCTTACCCCCTGAAATGGTAAATCGGCAACCATACCCTGGTCCTGGATTGGCAGTGCGCATTGCAGGGGAAATAACCCCGAAAAAAATCGAGATATGCCGCAAAGCCAACGCCGTTGTGGAAGAAGAAGTGCAAAAAGAGGGTTTGGATAAAACATTGTGGCAGTACTTTGCAGTATTAACCAACACCAAGGTTACTGGTGTGAAAGGGGACATAAGGGATTACGGATACTTAGTTGTTCTGCGAATGGTTGAGTCTTTGGATGCTATGACTGCAGATGTCCCTGAACTACCTTGGGGAATGGTTAAAACAATCTCCAGTAGGATAACTGCTGAAATACCTGAAGTAACCCATGTTTCTCTTTCAGTGAGTGATAAGCCCCCTAGTACTATTGAGCTGGCATAATGCTATTTTTCATTCATTTTTTCGAGTATCCTGCATATTTTTAGATATTAGACAAATATTCAGGAAAAATTCATTTTCGATAAACAAATTTTTGGTTAATCAGTAATATTGTGGATAAATTTATATACTATTAAAACGAACAATTTGATCGGAAGTAGGATTCCGTATTCCTGTTAAATTTTGTTGGTGATCAGATGGAAACTAAAAAAATTTTAGTGTTAGGAGACTCAGATTCAGGGAAAAGAACAACCTTGAAACATATCTGTAACAATTTGGTTGAAACTGAAGCTGCAAGTTATGGGAAAACTATTGCAAATAATAAAAAGCTTCAAATATTCAGTCCATCCAGTGCAGAGAGATTTCAATTCATGAAAGACATATTATCCAAAAACATGGACGGAGCTATTATAGTCATTGACAATACTCAGGGAATAACTCCTAACTGTGAAGAGATGATCGATTTTGTGGAGGAAAAAGGGGTTCCCTACATAATATTTGCCAACAAACAGGATTTAAACAATAACCCCTTATATAGCCATTATCCTCGTGTTTATATAATCCCTACAAAGGCAATATCAGGTAAAGGTGTTTTAGAAGGTTTAAACTTATTATTAGAATTAATGGAAAACAAATATGCCAATGAAGCTCACGCTATAAGCCACTGATAATTTAAACCACTTTTTAATTTATTTATTAAATAGTTATTAGAAAATACCTCTAAATTAGTTTATATTTGATTTATTTCACTATCTGCATGATGATTAATTAAAATAACTATCTTGAAAAAGAATTATTTCCGAAACGAGAAAAAATCCAAAATATTGTAGTAATCATAATCTAAGGTGACTGAATTGGAAAATGAATCCCTCATCAATGTTAAAAAAATCGTTATCTTCAGCAATTATAACTCAACCCATGAACAGTCTGAAGAACTACTAAACTATTTCAATGAAAACATAATAATGGAAGAAAAAATTGAATTATCGATTTTTAATTACCGGAAAATCCAAATAGATGGACAAAACAATTATTTATTTAACATCCCTGGCCATCAGGAATTTATTTCAATTAAACAGGCATTATCTGGAGATGTGGATGGAGTTATTATTTTTATTGAGACACAGGTGGGAATTTTCAAAACAGATGTGGAAATTATCAATTTGATTAACACCAAAAACATACCACATGTTTTGTTTGCAAATCGAGCCGATTTTGGCGAATATGAAATGAACACGTATGTTGAAGGCGAACTTATTATTCCAACCATTATAAAGGATGGAATTGGTATTAATGACGGTCTGAAAATTTTATTAAAACTAATCGAGAAACATGACCAAGAACCTCCCATAATTGAACATGAAGAACCACAAGAAAACCACGAACCACAAGAAAACCACGAACCACAAGAAAACCTTGAATCAATAGAAATGGAAACCCATCAAAAACCAGCGGCTGCACCACAGCCTGAAACAGAATTTTGTAAAGTAAGGTTCTTTTTCCATCCAATTGAACTGGAAAATGTGAAAAATTCCCTGAAAGAATTTGGATTTTCAAATATAACCCTAATTGAAATTAAATACCAAGACCCAGACAATGAAAAAATGGAAACATATCGTGCCAGTATTTATGAACTGGAATTACCACCAAAAATGGAAATGATGATGATTATCAAAAAAGAAGAAATTGAATATTTGGTCCGGGCTTTTGAAGCAATTAAAACTGAAAATGTGAGTGAAAAACTATTCATATCCCCTGTAGAAGAGGTAATACGAATAAGAACCACTGAAACGGGAGAAAGTGCAATTGATTAATTTTTTTAATTATTTAAAACGTAATTTTTCCCCCATATTCTTCATAATCCATCCATTATCAATCATTCTACTTCATAACTAATTATTTGGAATGTGGATCTAAATTTAGGGATCTAAATCATCCAAGTCACTAAAAGCAATATTCATACCCCCAGCAATATTCATACCCACAGACCATTATTTATATGATGTGAATTTTGGCACGTTGCATTAAGATGAATTTTATTTTTTTGTGAAGATAGTGTAATACTGTGACGCGAATGGATGTGAAACTGGTACAATTGGTTGTTTAACTTTTCACTCCAAAGTCATTTTATGAACTTAACCCAGTTATTCATGCATATATCAAGGTTATAATGGGCGATATAGGGAGATTTATATGGTATAGTTAATTCTGAGTGAGTTATAGGTGATTATATGGAAATTAAAAAAATTTTGATGCTGGGAAACTCCGGTGCTGGTAAAAAAACTGCCCTTAAACATATGTGTAATAATTTGAAAAAAACTGCTTCTGCAAGTTATGGAAAGACCATCATAAATAATAAAAAACTCCAAATATTCAGCCCCTCTAGAGCAGACAGATTTGAGTTTATGGGAGACGTTTTATCCAAAAACATGGATGGAGCTATCATATTTATTGACAACACCCATGGAATTACTAACACCTGCACCGAAATGATAAATTTTGTTGAAGAAAAAAACGTACCTTACGTAATATTTGCCAATAAACAGGATTTAACTAATGAACCATTAAAAAATCACCCCAATGTTCCCATACTCCCAACTGAGGCAATCTCAGGTAAAGGACTTTTACATGGTCTTAACACATTACTCGAAATTATGGAATCTTATAACAAAAAAAGAAAGATTGAAGTTATCTACTGTTGATTATACACCAATTATTCCTTTTTTTAATTAAAATTCAAACATAATTAAAGATAAAAATAACATAACTCTTCTCGAATGCAAGGCCAGCATCCATGAAAATAACCTACATGTTGAAAAGGATACCAAAGAGGAACAAACTATGAACAAAATAAAAAACCAGGAAAAGTGCTGGGATGAATTAGCAGAAGTAAAAGAGTTTCCCACACCATTCCAAATGGAAGAATTTGAAAAACACACCTCTCACCGAATGAAAATACTGGATGTGGGTTGTGGTTACGGCAGAATATTAAATGAACTTTATAATAATGGTTTTAAGAATTTAACTGGTGTTGACTTCTCTGAAAAAATGATAAAAAGAGGATCAAAGTTATATCCTTATTTAAATCTTGTTAAGAATGATGGAGAAAAATTACCATTTCCTGATGATGAATTTGATGCTGTTACCCTTGTTGGAGTTCTCACCAGTAATTTTCAGACTGGAGAACAGGAAAACTTGATAAGAGAGATAACACGAGTACTCACAACTAGAGGTGTTTTGTATGTCAGTGATTTTCTTTTAAACGATGATCAGAGAAATCTCGAACGTTATCATAAATATGAAGATAAATATGGAGTATATGGGGTTTTTGAACTCCCTGAAGGATTAATTCTGAGACATCATACCATGAAACATATATCAAAACTAACTGAAGAATATGAAGAATTAATATTTGAAAAAACAATTTTTAAAACGATGAATGGCAATATTTCCAATGGTTTTTACTACGTGGGACGGAAAAAGTGAAGAATGATAGTTATTATTTGACCGATATTTTGAAAAATAAGCTATTGATAAAAAAGGTAATAAAGATTTGGAATGCTTAAAGATCCAGTGTCTTAAAAAAATTTTTTACCTCATAAAGAGAGTTAAAAGTCTTTGCGGTTAATTTTTCAATCTCTTTTGATGGTTTTTTAGCATCAGATACCAGTAAAGGAATCATATTTGCCTTTGAAGCAGCTATAATGCCATTAAGTGAGTCTTCCAGAACCACACATTCATCTGTTTTGCAATTCATTTTTCTAGCTGCAGCTAGAAATATTTCTGGTTCGGGTTTACCATTGGAAACTTCATCTCCACATATTATAATATCGAATTTATCTTTAACCCCGGCAGAACACAATAAACGTTCTGTTCTTTCCCTTTCTGTGGATGTGGCCACTGCCTTAAATACTGTTTTCTCATCCAAAAATTCAATCAATTCATAAAGCCCGTTTTTTACAGGAACCCCATTTTCGTTTATATGATCGTTGGTATACTTTAACCTTAAACTCCTAATATCATAATAAGGGAAATTATTCCCTAAATGTTTCTTAAACACCTTTTTTGCACCGTGGATATCTAGACCAAATGATTCTGTGACAATTGACTCAGAAATGTCAATACCCTGACTTTTTCCAGCTTTTATCCAGGTTTGTATTCCCAAAGTCTGTGTGTCAAACATCAATCCATCCATATCAAATAGGATAAGAGAAATCTTGTTTTTTATTTCCATTTTTTCCCTCAAAAAACGTGTTAATTATTGTTGTTCTGGTTTTTTATCATTACTTTCTTTAACATCATTAATATCAGTAATAGATTAATTGTCAAACTGTTTCATAGCAATTTTAGATGCTTTGCTAATTTCTGAATTTTGATGATGGGATAACTCCAATAGTAAGTTCATTATTTGAGAATTTCCAACTCTAATTTGGCCTAAACTACGCACTGATTCCCAGATGATCGGGAAATCATCCTCATTTTCCATGGCATGTTCTATCACCGCCAATAGGGGGCCGGTGGCATCTTCACAATTTCGAAACCCGCCTAAAGCCCTGACTATTTTCCATGAAGTAAGTTTGTCATGCTTCTCCAAGGAGGATTGGAAAAGACTAATTAAGGATTTTAACCCCCTTTCATCATTGGTTTTGGCTGCTATTCCCCCCACTGCATCTATGGCCTGTTGGACTTTAAAACTGTTTTCATCTTTGAATATTTTTATAAGGGGAAGAGTTGCTGGTTTCCCTATTTTAACCAGTGTTCTAGCTGCCATGTCCCTAGCCAGGGGGTAACTTTTCTTGTTGAAATATTTCTGGGGAAGTTGAGTTTCCTGATTATTTCCAATTTCACCTAAAATGTCTATTAACGGAGTAATTGAAGGTTCCCCTATTTCGGATAATGCTCTTGAAATTGCAATTCGAGAATACAATGCTTTTTCCTGCTTTAACGCAGAAGTAAGAGGTATCACAGCTTTTATAATCTGTTTTTTTCCCAGGAGGGTTGCAGAAATAGTCCTTTTTTGGGGATGATCATCATTCAATAACTCAATTAAATGGTTGTCAGGAGAGTTAGAATAGGGTTTTAGATCTTCTGGTGTGATTTGTCCCCTTTTTTCTCGATTCCTCCTCTTAATTTCATCCGAACTCATTTAATCCTGTCCTTAATCCCTATTTTTATAATATGTTTTGGATAAGGGAATTTATTTTTTTGATTATACACCTATTTTAAGTTTATAAAATCCATATATAATATCGTTTCATGCCAATATCACCTACAAATAAATTTGTAAAAAAAAACCTTGCGACGGTGATTTATATGGGAACCCCACTTAACTCTAATGGTCTTATTCCAATTTATTTCATTGATTCTAATGAGATTAAACTGGTTGAAAAAATTGTTAAGACTGATGAAGAGTGGAAGAAGATTTTGAGTCCAGAACAATTTAATGTTGCCCGAAAAAATGGGACTGAACTTGCTTTCACTGGTAAGTATCATAATTGCCATGAAGACGGAATTTATCAGTGTGTATGCTGTGGTACTGATCTTTTCAATTCACAGGCTAAATTTGATTCTGGAACTGGATGGCCCAGTTTCTGGGAACCTGTTGCAGAAGAAAATGTTAAAACTAAAACAGACCGTAGTTTATTCATGGTGCGTACTGAGGTGCTTTGCGCCCGCTGTGATTCTCATCTAGGTCATGTTTTTGATGATGGCCCACCACCCACTGGCTTGCGTTTTTGTATGAATTCAGCTTCCCTTAATCTGGTTAAAAAATGAAATTCGCTTAAGAATATCATGAATAATTTGGACATAACAATTGAAAGACCTGATTGTTGAAAACTACAAATTAATGGTGAGATCTAAGCAGGAATATTATTTGAAAATTTAATAGTTCTCACCTGCTCACCTAAAATCTTTATAAAAAAGCAATTTAATTGATATGATAATATGATGGGTAAGAAGACTTACCTTAAAAAACTGACTTCTAAATTTCAGATACCCTCAGTTGACGTAGGTAAACAGTTGGATGGAAGCACACCTCCATCAGTGTTCATAGGTAGTTGGAACTATCCCAAAGTATATGCCGGACCCATGATATCATCTGTATCTGGAGATACCACCATAATGGACACTCCTGAAGCATGGATTCCTGGAAACAAAAGCCAGGAAGACATTATTTCTTATCGTATGAGTTTGGTTAGGGGTAAGAACATGTTGGGAGTCACTGATCTGGATAACAGAATGGTAGAAAAGCTTCAAAATATTTCCCTAGCTTCCAGTTCCATTGACAGTGAAGCAGAATTCTGGAAAAAACCACGAGGAGTTTCATTCAGTGAATATCAGGCCCCACATGGTCCAAGCGCAATCCTGGAAAAGTTTGAAATTGACAACGTCCGCTGGGACCGGGAACTAGAGAAGGCATACTATGATACTGATTTAAAGGCCAAAGAAGCACTCATAGATCTACACCAAAAAGACGTGCCCTTTTCCCATATTCAAAAAGCCTTTTCAGTGGGCACTATGGGTGTGGATAAACGCAGGCGCCTGGTTCCCACCCGCTGGTCAATAACTGCCTGTGATAGTACCATAGCTGATGAATTACTACGAGAAGTAAAACACCATGATCCTTTGGATGTCCATCGTGTATATGAATTCCAAAGCCTCTCAAATTACTACGCAGTGCTCTTACTCCCCACAGCATGGCAATATGAGTGGATGGAAGCATTTCTTGAAGTTTTAGGGAGAGAAAAAATGATATTCTCCGATTACGAACATTACCCTGGCAAAAAAGAATACTCAAGGGTGGGAGGATGTTATTACACTTGCAAAATGGCAGTATTGGAATCTTTAGCACAACAAAAAATCCAGGCAGGAGTAATAGTTCTCAGAGAGGCATACTCAGGATACATTCCTTTGGGAGTGTTTAATGTGAGGGAAAATGTCAGAAATGCCATGTTACAACCTTACCATGAATTCGAGGATATGAAAAGTGCTTTAGCTTACATTGACACTAAATTAAAACTCTCGGTTGATAGTTTCATTAAACGTAGTGATCTCCTGCAGGACATTCTTCTTTCCAGACAGACCACCCTGGACTCATATTTCGCGAAATAAATAGAAAATAATCAAATTAGTTATTTAATATAAAAATTCAAGACAAACAGCCATATTAAAGTGATTCAATGGAACTTTTATTCAAAAAACCTTCCAACAAAGCGATTAAAGCCATGGCAAATGCTTCTTTTGAACTTGGTAACCGTGAAAGGAGCAATGAATACACAAAATTAGCCGAAGAGAGTATAAAAAGTTTCACAAACCATGAACATTCACGTGTGCTCTGTAGTGGTAATGCCGCAATAATGGTTGCCATGAGTAACATGAAAGGGCCAGTTATGATACCAAACCAGGGCGGTTGGAGTGGATTTATAAAAATGGCTGAATTTTTAGGTCTTAAACTAATACGTGTACCTACAAAAATGGGAGTTATAGATTTAAAAGTCTTAAAAGACCATATAAAACAAAATAATCCTGATTCTCTTTTCATCACCAGTTTTGCTGGTTATATGGCTGAACAACCAGTGAAAGAAATCTATGAGATTTGTGAAGACCATGACGTGATTCTGGTGGAGGATGCCTCAGGATCAGTGGGTGATCCCCAGAAAAATCTGGCCTGTGGTGACCATGCCCATATCATAGTGGCTTCTACTGGATATCCAAAAATAGTTAACGTTGGAAGTGGTGGTTTTATCTCCACCAACAATGTAAAATTCTTTAAAGATGCCCATTACCTTATTAAAACTGTTAAAAGCAGTCCGGTTATCTGTGCAGGTTTGGTAGAAGAAATTAAGAAAGCCCCTGAAAGCCTAACTAAAACACTCAAAGCCTGTGAATTTCTGAAAAAAGAGTTTAAATCCGAAAAAAACAAATCTGTTTTACACCCAAAAAAAAGGGGAATAAATCTTGCACTGTCCCTGGATGAACCCAAATTAAAAGCTAAAGAACTTAGAAAAAATATCAGAGTAAAGGGCGGTGGTATGATCACGGTTTGCCCCCGTTATGATCGGATTAACCAATTTGCAATCTGTTTAGAGGTTAAAAACCTCGATACCCAATGTTTAGAAAAAAATAACCTTCGAAAAATAGTTAAGATTGTGGAGAAAACTATTTGACTGTATTTTTATGTAAATTTAACTGGTTTGAGAATGTGAGGAACCATTTTTAAAGTTATTAAGAATGATTCTTTATGCATTGCAAGGTTAACTTTATTGCCCTAGAATATCTTATATACAATATGACCAAATAGAGGCCATGAATGAATAAACCAAAAATCACACCAAATGCGTTGGATGCTTTTAAGGTTTTGTGGAATGATGATGACATTTATGTCCGCCATGGTGCTGAAGAGGCAATAAAAAAAGATAAAAAAGGAACAAAATTAAACCAATATTTTTATGAGAGATTTAATGCCTTAGTCACTATAGTTTGCTATTAATACTTGAATATCTCAGATTTCAAGGTTTAAAAGTGCTGTTTTTTCAATTAAAACCCTTTCAATATTCCCTGCACTTTTTATTTCTTCATTGGAAATTTTATACAAATTTTTTAATGTTTCCTCATCTGCCTGTTTCATACCTTCATGCATTTTGCCCAGAACTTCCTCCATTTTATTAAAAATGTGTTTATCACAGTCCACTGCAACTGCACAGACTTCCATCTTCCCCTCCTTTATCCCCAATATATTAAGAGCATGGGATATTTGCCTTTGAGCAGAAGCTCTAAGACAGATCTCTAAGCCCAAATCTTTTGCTGTGTTTTTATTACTATCAAATGCCTTCAATGCCTGTATTGTAGCCTGCAAAATGTGTTTTTCACCAGCCAATCCTCTGGAATTCAACAATTGTACCGTGCCTTTTTCACAGATTCTGTTGGTAAAACCGATTACTTTCTTTAAATCATCTATCTTTACATCAAAACACGCAATCTGAATATCATGATTCATGAACTTGTAATGATTCTGCATAAGTATCTTCCATGTTAATCCCTGTAATATTAGTTCTAGTTTTTATTGGAAAAATAAAAGATTAAATAAAAAATATGCCAAAAAAAATATAAAAAGTGATTATTTAGGATTTTTATCAGGCTTTTCATACCTTTTGTCCAGGAGTACCTTGTTAATACCACCAAGGAATGCTTCTACACTGGCGTTTATAATATCAGGTTGGGTGCTTCTGGCGCTTACCACTTTACCATCGTGTTTGAGTTTTATCACCACATCAATAAGAGCGTCAGTACCTCCAGTTATGGCATCCACGTGGTATTCTTCAAATTCTATATCAGCAACATCTTTTATGGTTTTTTTGATGGCTACTATCGCAGCGTCCACTGGTCCTACACCAACACCTGCTTCTAATCTTTCAACATCACCAATTTTTAGTTTAACCGAAGCAGTTGGTGTTACCTTATTTCCAGATACTATGTTTAACTCCTGAAGTTCCACTGGTTTTTCAGTCATGACCCCCATTACATCCTCTGCTATGGCCTGTAAATCCACGTCAGTTACACATTTTCCCATATCACCAAGTGCTTTGATTCTGTTGAATATTTGGGAGAATTTTTCATCATCCACCCTGAAACCCATTTCATCAATCCTTTGTTTGATGATGTGTGAGCCCACGTGTTTACCCATGACAAAACGACGTTTGTGTCCCACAAGTTCCGGTGTTATGGGTTCGTATGTTTCGGCTTTTTTTATCACTCCATCAGCATGTATTCCGGATTCGTGAGCAAAGGCGTTTTCCCCCACTATGGCCTTGTTAGGTTGTAGATACATTCCAGTGATCCTGGCAACTGTTTTTGATACTTCATAAAGCATTTGAAGCTTCACTTTGGTCTTAACATTGTAAAGTGAGTACAGTGAAACTACCAATTCCTCTAATGATGCGTTTCCTGCTCTTTCTCCTATTCCGTTAACTGTTACGTGGGCTTGGGTTGCGCCTGCTCTGATTCCTGCAAGAGAGTTTGCAACTGCTAAACCAAAATCATTATGACAGTGCACACTCAATGGAACACCCAGTTTCTGGAGTTGACTGTAAAATTCAAATGAACGTTCTGGGGTGAGCATACCCACAGTGTCACAGGCACATATACGTTTGGCTCCGGCATTTATTCCTGCCTGGAAAATCTCTTTCAGATATTCCATATCACTACGAGTGGAATCTTCCGCGGATAGTTCCACCAGAAGCCCATGATCCACTGCGTATTGGGTTGATTGAACAGCCATGGCTTTCACTTCTTCCCTTGATTTGCGCAGTTTATGTTTCAGGTGCAAATCAGAGGTGGGAACCACCAAATGGACGCTGTCCACATCACAATCTAAAGCAGCATCAATATCTACCTGAACTGCCCTGGCAAAACTACATATCTCCGCAGAAAGGCTTTCAGAGGTTATATTTCTAATGCCCTCTCTTTCCCCTTCAGAAGTGATGGCAGAACCTGCTTCTATTACATCAACTCCTAATTCATCCAGTTTTCTGGCAATTAAAAGCTTTTCATCTGGTGTTAAGGATATTCCTGGAGTCTGTTCACCATCACGGAGAGTAGTATCAAATATTCGGGCTTTCATTGCATCCACCAACTAATTGTTAATTAGAAAATATGTTTTGTAATTTATCTAGAGTGTTATTATGTAATTAATTTTAATATAATATATTACGAATGAGTCCATACCTTTTTGAATCAAAAGTTAAGTGAATATTAAGTGAAATCACTGCTAGCAAATAAAGAGACTTTTTAAGAGGATGATGATTGTTCTTTTAGACTTTTCCAAGGACTGATATGACCCTGGTTAAACTTTTATGCATTCTTATGTGGTGCTGTTCTATTATTTTAAATTTTGTACCCATCAAGACCTCATCTAAATCAAGGTAATGGGGAGTTGCCAAACACATAAGACCATCATCTTTTAACAATCCCTCTAATGATATCATTGATTGCTGGTATAGGCTTTCACTTTTTTCCCCACCCGTGGATGCGGAGATACCATAAGGAGGATCAGTTACAATAGCATCTACTTTATTTGATAGTTCTAATTTTCTGGCATCCTCCTGGAAAACATGGAAATCGTGTATACCACAGTGCTGAAGGTTTTTCTTGGTGCCTTTAACCATTTTATAGTCGATATCCGCCCCTATGACTCTTGTTCCGATTATTCCCGCTTCAATGAGTATTCCTCCTGTTCCACAGAATGGGTCCAGCAAGGTTTCTCCACCGTGAATGCGGGTCAAATTAACCATACACCTTGCAAGCTTAGGACTCATTGATCCAGGATAAAAAAAGGGTCTTTTATGAGGTTTAAGGTTGAAAAAATGTTTTTTCGATATTTTTCCGATTCGATACCCAATCAGCGCCTTTCCATCTTGAAGAACGATCCTGATTAGAAATGAAGGATTTTCCAGATTAACTTGGGCTTTTTTGTCAAGGTTGGTTTTTATTATTCTCCCCATTTCCCATTCTAAATTTGAACTGTCAAATGAGGATTTTTTGTCCATCTTCTTAACTCGTACCGCAAAATCTGACTTGATATGCTCATTCCAGGGGTATTTTTTAGCTTCATCAATTATTCTGTCTTCATCAGCCCTTATGAGAATCTTAAATAGTTCATGAGTGAAAGAAAGCCTTTTGGTAATTTTTATCAGATTTTCGGAGGGGACATCAGGTAAATCTAAAATTAATAAGCCCTCTTTATCTTTTTTAACCAGGTAATTCATTCCTTCCGCATCAAATACTGCTTCCACTTCTGCTAGGGGAAGAGTGTGATGTTCTAGGGATAACACCAGGGCTACTTCCATAGGCTGGATATCCCCCGGGATAACATCTTTGGAAGAATTGAAAAAAGAATTCCTCTTTTAAACATTTCCTTAACCAGGGGAGATTGGTTGTCCATGTCTCCGTACTGGGAAATAATATCTTCTGCTCCTTCTTCCTTAAGTTTCCTGAACATATATTCCAGATCAGAATCATTGAGTGATTTAAAAACCTTATGAACCATCAGTTGTACCTTTAACTCATTTTTGAACTTATCATCATAGGTCTTAGGATAGTTCTGGAGCAGGTTTATGTCTTCAGCATCCAGTGCCTGTGATACTATCCTGGAAGCCATTCTTGCACAAACAAATCCCATTATGAGCCCACCCCCAGTGGTAGGTTTTATTTGGGATGCGGCATCCCCCAGTAGAATAACTCTATCGTTTACTAACTTCTTTTGTGGGTCATGTTTAGGTATAACCCCATAAAATTTCTTTAATATAGTTGTCCCAGCTAATTCAGGTCTTTTTTTGATTAATTCATCTAAAAACTGTGTTAATTGCGGGTAATTTGCATCCGCAAAAAGTCCTACCCTGGCTGTGTTCTCAGATAAAGGGATAGTCCAAAGAAATCCTGGAGAGACCTTTGAATCCGCATAAAGATGTACGAAATCCTCTTTAAATCTTCTTTCTCCCACATCAACAAGATACTGGGCTGCCTGGAAAGATTTCACTGGAGGGTTAAATGAACGTGAGATGACAGAAGAATGGCCATCAGCTCCCACTATCACATCGGCGGACATTTTGGTGTTTTGACTCTTCTTAAAATGTATATCACCATTGGAAGAATCCACTTTTTCCACACCATGGTTTAAGAATATATCTGCACCAGAATTTACTGCTAATTCAGCTAAAAACTTATCGTATTCTACCCTGTCCAGAACATATGCTTCTGGCCTTTTTTTATTAACAGAAAGTACAGTATCTGCTGGCGAATGAAGGAAAGCCCCATGAACAGAGTTTATAATAAATTCATCAGGTAAATTATTCACTTTCTTGATTTTTTTACCCAAAAGCCCGGCACACTGAAGTGGAACACCAACTTCTTTCTTTTTTTCCAGTATAGCCACTTTAAAGCCTTTTTCTGCCATGTATCGGGCAAAGGTTGAGCCTACTGGCCCAGCACCAACTACCGCTATATCATATTGATTCATATTTATCTTTATATCATAGTTTTATTATGCACCAATTAACATCATAAAATTAATAATTGAGCATTCTAAAATATCTTGATAGACGTTTACAATTCATATGTTCACTAAACTATCTTTTAAATTTTTGGTCATATTCTTCGATTATGGATCTCTGGGCTGATTTGTTACGCTGAGGTTTGAAACCTGCTTCTTCCCCCATCATAACCCGGTCAATCATATCCTCCACTTCTCGGGGATTAGGGATATCCTCCAATATAATGTTAGTGCTATCATGACCCCCATAAATCTCTACATCCCCTGCAGAAAAAATACGATCAATAATACCTTGATAAATGTCAATGTCCTGTATTTTAGTGTGATGTATGTAAGATCTCTTCCTTCTAATGATTCCTTTTTGAATAATTACCCTCTGATTAGTAAGTTGGTACTTCTTCTGTTTCCAAGAAACTATATCAAAAAGTATGGACAGGATCAACAAAATGATAATCAACAGTAGTAAATAAAATGTGGCTTGAATAAATGGTATTTGGGCCATCTGCACTGCATATTCCTGCAGAGTTATTGCTGCTGCTATTATTGTCCTGAAATAGTAAAATATCACAAGTAGGATTATGAATTTGAGAATGGTTGATTTCAGGTTGGCCAGAAATCTGGGCCGGGTCTCAAATACTACCCTTTCCCCTGGATTTGAATGATTATCTCTATTAAACATTTTATTGTACCACCATTCCTTATGAAAAACTCTTAACTTTTTTATAGGTACTCTTAATCTTTTTATATGTATTTTATTAGTGTTATTAACTATTTTTTAGTATAACCTTCACAATCTAAATAGTTTATCTGCTTTATTAACCTATTTTTTAATGATGATAAAAAGAAGGATCCTGATGGATGAAACTGATATAACACTCCAGTCAGATGTTGAACCTCACCATCTTTTCGACTTTATTTTAAAGCAACGAGAAGAACTAAAACGTTATATCCGGATGCACAATGACTTTCAAATGAGTTTAGAACCATTGAAAATAGATAAAGCACCCGTTATTGTGGAAATAATGGAAAAAGCTGCAGATAAAGCAGGTGTTGGTCCTATGGCTGCAGTGGCTGGAACTATATCCCAACTTTCCCTAAATTTTTTGTTAAATCATGGTGCTAAATATGTCATAGTTGATAATGGTGGAGATATAGCTCTTAAAACTAATAAAGATGTTATTATGGGATTATACGCTGGTGAATCATCACTTTCTGGGAAAATTGGTTTTAAAATTAAATACCAAAAGACACCTATGGGAATCTGCACATCTTCTGGAACTGTAGGGCACTCCATTAGTTTTGGAAAGGCAGATTCAGTAACTGTTTTTTCATCCAAATCAAGCACTGCCGATGCACTGGCAACATCAATTGCCAACCATGCCACTGGTAACGAAGATGGTGAAATAGTTGAAAATTGTCTTGCTAAAGCCGAAGAATTGCGTGAATATTTCAGAGGTGTTATGGTAGTGGTGGGAGAAGCAGCAGGAACCATCGGTAAAATACCCAAACTTGTTGAAACTGATAAAAAAGTGGTTTTGGGTGATATTTTCGATGTTTATTAAATTTTAATTTTTCTAATTCATATGAAAATTGAACCATAACCAATTTTGATAATAAAATAAATTTGAGGTCAGGTAATAAAATAAAAATTAAAATAAGCCAGACAAGGGCATTACTTCAATTTTTTCATGTTTTTCAATGATTTCCACATTCTTTGGAACTTCAAAATAACCATCAGCCTCAGCGAAAGCGGTTATTGCACCCGAATCTTTCAAAATAGGACTAGCAATATCCCCTTCAATTTTTACCAGAACTAAATGGCTTCTTCCCCGGGCAGAATGATATCTTTGCGCCAATTTAACTGTAAATGACTCTTTTTTATCAGCATAGTCAGAAATCCCTGCCATTTCCCTTAAAAAGGGAGCTACAAATGATTCGAAAATCATTAAAGCAGATATCGGATATCCTGGAAGTCCAAAAAGGATAATATCAACATCTTCATCAGGCAATGTGCCTATTAATGTTGGTTTGCCTGGTTTAACTGAAATTCCATGGACCAAAACACGACCCATATCATCTGCAACTCGACGCAGCACATCTCCCGCACCAGCCGAAGTTCCCCCAGATGTTATTATAACATCAGCATGTTTAAATTCATTTATTTTTGATTTTATAGAACTATAATCATCTTTAACTATTTCAGAATATAATGGAATACACCCACAGGATTTCACCGCATTTGAAATGGTTTCAGAGTTAATATCATAAAGCTTCCCATGTTGAAGTTCCTGGTCTGGTTTTATTAATTCATTACCCGTGGAAATAACTGCTACTGTTGGTTTAGCAAAAACAGGAGCTTTTGAAAGGCCAATAGCACTTAAAACCCCAATTTTCTCTGGTGTGAGTAGGGTGCCCTTTGAAAGGAGTAGTTCTCCTTTTTTCAGGTCAGAACCACATGCAGCCATATTTGCTCCAGGAGCCACTGCTTCGGATACTAAAATCCTGTCATCCTGAATGTCTGTGAATTCCACCATAACTACAGCATCAGCCCCTTCAGGCATTGGGGCACCGGTGCCTATCTCAGTACACTTACCTTCCCCAACTTTTTCCCGGGGCACATCTCCAGCACCGACCTTCTCAATTAAATCTAAAGTTATCGGATTATCCTCTGAAGCCCCAAAAGTATCCTGAGCACGTACTGCATAGCCATCCATGGCTGAACGATCAAAAGGAGGAAGATCAATGCTGGCATATATATCTTCAGCCAGAACACGTTGATACACATTAGATAAATGAATGGTTTCAATTTTTCTCTGGATCTGGAGAGATTCGATGATTTCTTTCACTTCATCTGGATCCATCACATTCAAAAATACTGTTCCCATGGTTAACTCCTTTCAACCTCTAAAATTCAAACCTGCACCTTATTACTGCAATTCCATTGACTGTGAAAATTTAAATCAATAATGAAATAAAGCAGGAAAAGACGATTATTTTATTTAAATAAAAAGTTAATAAATCTTACAAGTGGATTCAAACCATGCACCAATATAGTTAATCCACTCAAAAGTCCTATTTAATCAGTTAATGTTTAACTCCTCTTCCTCTTTTACTTCCGGGTTTTTTATGTTTCGCTCTAGTTCTTTTTTTTGTTCCTTTAACTTTTGCCATATTATTCAACTCTTAATCTATTTCTACTTTAATGGATTCTTAATCTATTTACTACTTTAATGGATTTTAACATTATGTGAAACTAATTCCTGTTAAACTTCTCAAAACTCCTTTTTTATTCTAAAATATTAGATTTGCATTGGAGATTTTTTAAATTCAGGGTTTCAAAATGGTGCTTAAATATCTTACCAAGACACCATCACCATATTCCATTCTTGGATATATTTTTAATATAACTTTATATACATTGCCCATTGTCTTTCAAATTTTCTCATAAAAAAAATTAATGATTTTCAATGATGATAGTTAAAATTAGATTTTATTTAGAAAAAGATTTTATTTGGAAAATATATTTTCACTAAATCAGCAAAAAAATAGGATGGTACTAAGTTTTTCATCAAGCTAATAGGAAAATGCGATTTTATATATACCTTAAAACACAATATAAAAAGAAAGATTAAATGATCAATAGTTCAGATTAAATGATCATTACTTAATTGATTCAATCAAATCCCACTTAAGTGAGTTTGTGAAGATAGATGAAACTATCACAATTCTATTCTTACTTAAAATATGATCTTTTATTCCGTTGATCTTTTATTATTTTAATTGAGGAGGAGAGTATTTGAGCAGAGGACACGGTCGTAATCAACAACCACAAGAAGTACGAAGGGTGAGATCCCCTCGAAAAGGAGAAATACCTGGAGTAGTAGAGCAAATTATGGGACATGGAAAACTTAAAGTTCGATGCGCCGATGGTAAAATAAGGCTTTGCCGTATTCCTGGAAAAATGAAGAAAAGGATTTGGATTCGAGAAGGTGACGTTGTTTTAATCAAACCATGGGACTTCCAGAGTGATGAAAAAGCAGATGTTATCTGGAGATACACCCGTACTGAATCAAATTATTTGGAACGTCGTGGATTCCTCAAGCTTTAAATACTGTTCATGCAATGAACTTATCTAATTTTTCTACAAAAACATTAGGGTTAACGGTGTTTTTAATCTATTAAATCATGAGCTTAAGAGTTAATTAATGACACATTGTCAGCGAATAAGAAATTTAAGGCTTTAAAAGGGCATTTAATTTAAATGTTCTCATTTTCCTTCTTTTGATTCTTAGGAAATAGATTTATATACATCTTGAACCTAATTTATCATTATAAACATAAATAAAACTGCGAAAAACCTTTTTTTAAGGGAAATTTTGTTGATGTGCCTAACATGGAATCACCTGTAACCAAATCAGATGTTAACCTGCAGAAAATGCGGGAAATAAAACGTTTGAAAAGTGTGGAAGATAAAAGAGTGGGTAGTGAGGTTTTTGATAGAATCACTCTTCAAACTTTGTATAAACTGGCTAATCAGGGATATATTCACCTTTTAAACGGAGCTATAAGTACTGGTAAAGAAGCTAATGTCTTTAAAGGTGCTGATGATGAGGGTAACTTGGTTGCAGTCAAGATATACCGGGTGACCACCTCTGACTTTAAGAAAATGCAGTATTACATCCAGGGAGATCCCCGTTTTAATGTTCGCAGTAACAGTAAACGCCAGTTAATCAATAATTGGGTTTTAAAGGAATTCAAAAACCTTAACAGAGCATATGATGCTGGGGTAAAAGTACCCAAACCCATAATTGCCAAAAACAATATACTGGTCATGGAATTTATTGGAGATGAAGACGGAATCCCTGCACGTCTCATGAGGCAGACTGAAATTTCCAATCCCGAATGTGTTGCCAATAAAATATTAGATTATGTTAAAAAACTTTATAATGATGCAAAAATAGTTCACGGGGATTTATCTGGATTTAATATCCTTATGGAAGATGATGAACCGGTTATAATCGATTTATCCCAGGGATTGGTGGTTGATCATCCCCTGGCACGGGAGCTTTTAAACAGGGATATTGACAACTTAATTAAAGATTTTAAAAAAATGGGTATTGAAATATCCAAAGACGAGATTAAAAGAAAGATTATGGATTTATGAGGATAGAAAAGTATATCTTAAAGGATAATGTAATATCTTTCTAGGAGTAGAGGTGAAATTTTGCCTACAACTGAGTATCTAAAGATCCCCAGAGAAAGAGTGGGAGTACTTATTGGACCACACGGAAAAACCAAACAAACCCTTGAAAACACCACCCAAACCACCATTGAAGTTGACAGCGAAGCAGGAAGTGTATCCATATCACCCCATGAGGATGCTGAGGATCCTTTATCTGTTTGGAAAGCACGCTACATGGTTAAAGCCATAGGTAGGGGTTTCAACCCAGAGATAGCACTTAAACTAATTGACGATGAGGTAATGTTAGAGATTATCAATCTACCTGATTATGTTGGTAAGTCAAAAAAGGCCATTTTACGACAAAAAGGGCGTATTATTGGCAAAGATGGTAAAACTCGAGATATAATCACAGAGATGACAGGAACCTATGTTTCAGTTTATGGGAAAACTGTTTCACTCATTGGGGACATGGAACACTTACAAATTGCTAAAGAAGCCGTGGAAATGATCCTGAATGGAGCCCGGCACAAAACTGTTTATGCATTTCTGGAACATAAAAAACAGGAAATGAAGTTAAGAGAAATTAAAATGGGCCCTCCCCTATGATCAATAAACAAATTAAATGAACGAATAGATCTGAATTCATATTACTCAAATAAATTAAATTTAAATTAATTAAATCATTTTAAAGGAGGCATAGTTTGGAGCGAGAAGCAGCTGAACTATTTGAGGAATTTAAAGAACTTACCGCATCTGAATTTTTCCGTAGAAATAAACAGATGCTGGGTTTTTCAGGAAAAATACGGTCTTTGACCATGGTATTTCACGAACTGATTACTAACAGTTTAGATGCTGCAGAAGAAGCAGGAATACTTCCTGAAATAAAAATAGACCTCAAACGTTTAGATAAAGATCATTACATACTTAAACACACCGATAATGGCCCTGGAATCCCTGAAGATTTTATTACCAAAGTATACAGTACCATGTTTGCTGGTTCCAAGTTCAGGAACATACAATCCCGTGGGCAACAGGGATTAGGGTGCAGTGGATGTGTTTTACTATCCCAAATGACCACAGGAAAACCTGCCAAAGTTATCTCCGGTTACAAAGACGGAGATACTCTTAAAGGCGTTGAAATGACCTTTAAGATGGATGTGAAGAAGAATAAAGGATTGGTACTGGAGCGAAAGGATGTTGAAGTGCAATCAACAGGAGTATCCATAGAACTACACTTCAAAGACGTTTCTTATTCACTCTCAGAACAGGGAGCCTTTGAATACATTCGAAGAACCATGATCGGCAACCCACATGCCAAGATCACCTTCCGGGACCCAACCGGCCATAAATATATCTTTAAAAGAGCCGCAAATATCATTCCAATACTACCTAAGGAAGTTCTTCCACATCCTAAAGGTGTTACTGCTGATGACCTGATATTCATGGCAAAACACACTGATAAACGCCGCTTCCGCAGTTTATTAACCAGTAATCTTTCCAGAATGTCCACCAAAAGGGTGAATGAGATCGAAGCAATCACTGGAATTGATCTTAATAAACGTCCCAAGGACATGAAATGGGAGGAAGCAGAACAGATCGTGGAAACTTTTGCCAAAATGGATTTCATGGCCCCACCCACTTCTGGCCTCATACCCATAGGTAAGGAACAGATAGAAAAAGGAATAAGGGAGATTTTAAACCCTGAATTCGTGGCTACCACCACCCGAAACCCCAAAACATTCCGTGGAGGTGTTTCCTTTATTATAGAAGCAGGTATCTCCTATGGTGGAGACTCGGGAAGAATGGTTGGTGAACAGCGTAAAGCAGAAATCATGCGTTTTGCTAATCGAGTCCCCCTAGCCTTTGACCAGGGCAGTTGTGCCATCACTGAAGCTCTTAAAAGTGTGGATTGGAAACGTTACGGCATAAGAGATATGGATAACGCCCCCATAACCATCTTTGTTAACATTATTTCCACCAACGTACCCTACCTTTCTACAGGTAAGCAAAGTGTGGCTCCTGAGCCTGAAATCCTGCATGAGGTCCGTCAGGCCACCATGAAAATAGCCAGGAGCATGCAGAAGTATATACGTGCCAAAAAGGCCGCTAAAGAAGAAGCAATGAGGGCCAAGGTATTTGAAAACCTGGTTCCAGTTATAATCCGTGAAGCAGCTGTTCTAGCAGAAAAAGATGTTCCAGAATACGATGCCGTGCTAGCAAAAGTTACACACCGAGCAAAATACGAAGGCGTGGTTGAAGATGAATAAGAAAGATATTACGGTTAACAAGCTCAAAAGTTTGGGCGATATAATATTAGAGGACGTTGAAAAAAACAACGTTCCTGCAATTAAAGTTCCATCCCGAGGAACATCTAACATAGTCTATGATGATGAAAAACGTTACTACGTCCTGGGAGACCGTTACGGGAAAAGATCCCTGGGTAACGTTAAACAGATAAGTAAAATGGCCCAAATGGTTTATGTAGCCAATTTCTGTAAGGATCTGGTCCGTAGAGGGAAAACCGCCACTCTGAGGGAGATGTACTACGTTTCTGAAGGATGGGATGTGGATTTCGGAGACCAGCAGGAATCCAACATCGTGGGCGAAGACTTGGAAGTGACCCTGGGAACGACCCGTGAAGATCTGGGTCTGATGCCTGAAGAAGACGGTGCTTCAGTCTATGGAAACATCACCCTTCAGGATGATGACGTTGAAATAAATGCCCTCAAGGCAGGTAAATCAGGTTACACCATTTCACCCACCATTGATGAAGTGGACTTTGTGGATCACGATGTTAAAAGGGTTATTGCCGTGGAAACAATGGGTATGTTCCACAGGATGGTTCAGGAAAGTGCATACAAAAAATTCGACTGTCTGATTGTTGGACTAAAGGGCCAAGCTGCCCGTGCCACACGACGTTTCCTTAAACGTGTGAACGAGGAACTTAAACTTCCTGTTTATGTCTGTAACGACGGAGACCCATGGGGATTCCATATTGCCATGGTTATCATCAGTGGAAGTGCCAAATTGGCCCATGTTAACCATCAACTGGCCACTCCAGATGCCAAATTCCTGGGTGTTACTGCATCTGACATCATAAACTACGATCTCCCCACTGACCCACTTAAAGACATTGATGTTTTAAGGCTTAAAGAACTTTCCAAGGACCCTCGATACAAGGATGAAGCCTGGCAAGTGGAAATAAAAAAGATGCTCAAGATCGGGAAAAAAGCAGAACAGCAGTCCTTCTCTAAGTATGGATTGGAGTACGTTGTTGAAACATACTTGCCTGAAAAACTCGAAGCACTGGAATAACTACAAAACAACCAGCCTTTAATTAAAAAGGCTGATGTTGAATTTTTTTTCCTTTTACCAAAATATTTTTTTTAAGTTTTTAAGTCGATTTATATAACATCTAACCTTGATAATTGGACTATTTTACATTTAATTGATAAAAAAACTTCTATGATTCCTGTTTCTCTTCAAAATTAAATCATAAAATTTATAATATTCTAAACAAGATAACTAATTATTAATTCAATACTATAACGGGGATTTTACTATGAAAAATGTAGGGATAAACGGATACGGTACTATTGGAAAAAGAGTGGCAGACGCAGTCTCCTGCCAGGATGACATGCAGATCGTTGGAGTAACTAAACGAACTCCTGATTTTGAAGCCCGTCTGGCAGTGGAAAAGGGATTCCCATTATACATCAGTGCACCTGAAAGGGAAGGGCTTTTTGAAGAAGCCGGAATAAAAGTGACTGGTACCATTGATGATCTCTACAGCAAAATTGATGTAATGGTAGACTGCACCCCCGGAGGAATAGGTGCTAAAAATAAAGAAACATATGATGATGTAGGCGTTAAAGGCATATTCCAGGGCGGAGAAAAACATGAACAAATAGGAAAATCATTTAACTCATTTTCCAACTACCAAGATAATTTGGGTGCAGATTTCGTGAGAGTTGTGAGCTGTAACACCACTGGACTATGCCGGACTTTAAAACCCATAGATGATCTTTGTGGGATAAAAAAAGTCCGGGCAGTTATGGTGCGTAGGGGAGCAGATCCTGGACAGATCAAATCAGGCCCCATCAATGCCATAGTCCCCAACCCCCCCACCGTGCCTTCTCACCATGGTCCAGATGTCCAGACGGTTATGTACGACCTGGACATTACCACCATTGCACTGCTGGTACCCACCACCCTCATGCACCAGCACAACCTCATGGTGGAACTGGAAAACCCACCTGCACTTGATGATGTGATTGACACACTTGAAACCACCCCACGAGTTTTATTAGTGGAAGCAGATAAAGGTTTAGGTTCCACCGCTGAAATAATGGAGTATGCCCGAGATTTAGGTAGGCCCAGAAGCGATTTAAATGAAATAGCCGTTTGGAAGGAATCTTTGAATATCAAAGATGGAGAACTCTTCTACATGCAAGCCATACACCAGGAATCAGATGTGGTTCCAGAAAACGTGGACTGTATAAGGGCTATGCTTGAAATGGAAGAGGACCCTGCCAAATCCATCGAAAAAACCAATAAAAATATGGGAATTAATTGAATAATTATTTCTATATTCTTTTCCTATTTTTTTAATACAACCTCTGAAACCTCAATTATTTTTCATTCTTAACATTTAGTTCTTAACAGATTTTCCAGACATATCCACCAACATATAAAGTAAAAAAAATAGAAAATCACTAAAAAAATTGTTATAATCACCAATAGGTAGATGAATGAAATACGACCTCCACACCCATACAAAATACTCTCCAGATGGGTTCATAGAACCCAAAAAAATCGTCAAAACCGCCATGAGAAGAGGTCTTTCTGGAATTGCAATAACAGACCATGACACGATTAAAGGATCAGGGAAAGTTAAAAAGTATGAAACTGATGAATTTCAGGTCATATGCGGGTCTGAAATAAGCACAGAAAGAGGAGAAGTTATCGGCCTGTTTTTATCCGATGAAATTAAATCTCACACATTTTTAGAGGTAGTTGACCAGATCAAAGAACAGGATGGAATTGTAGTTCTCCCACATCCTTTTGATAATATAAGAAAAAACGGAGTCAACCTCTCGAAAAAAGAAGTTAAATTAGTTGATTGCATAGAAATCTACAATTCACGTTGTTTGCGCCAAAAATACAATGATGATGCATGGAAATTTGCCAAAAATAATGATTTGATGTATGTTGCTGGAAGTGACGCTCATTTTGCCAGAGAAGTTGGAAATGCAGGGATTATAATTGGAGAAGGCAGTGTTAGAAAATCAATTTTAAAGGGTAACTTGGATTTTTTCGGAAAAAAATCATCCCTAACCAACTTGATAATGACAAAAATGCTAAAAACTTGGCGAGATTTCTCTGAAGACCATTCAAAATTAGATGAGTAAATTATTATAACTTTTTCCATAATAATTCAAAATTATCATTAACCATAGAATAGTAAAATAATATAGAACGAAAAGAAAATTAATTTAAAAAACCTATGTTAACTTGATGGCAATTCAAGACATCAATTAAACTATTAACTACTACTATCAACTAGGGCCTTGTTGGTGAATTTATATGAAATGTCAGGATTACTCCCTAAATCGGCAGACAGAAAGGAATAACCTTAATCTTAATCCCCTCCAGCGTGGTGGGGTGCTTCCTCCTGAATCACGTGAAGCGCTATACGAATTTTCAGACGGGTACAGTGTCTGTGACTACTGCTCAGGTCGCCTGGACGAAATACCCAAACCATCCATAGACAGTTTTTTAGAGGATATGGCCCGTTTTATTAATGTAGATCAGGTTAGAACTGTTCACGGGGCAAGGGAGGGTAAATTTGCAGTGATGCATGCCCTTTGCCAGCCTGGAGATACTGTGGTAATGGATGGTAACGCCCATTACACCAGTCACCTGGCAGCTGAGCGTAACAACCTTAACATTGTGGAAGTTCCCAGTACTGGAGAACCAGAATACCGAATAGATCCAGTGGCTTATCAGGAAGTCCTTGACAACCTCGATGATCAGGGTGAAGATGTGAGTCTGGTGCTTTTAACTCATGTGGATGGTGACTATGGTAACCTAACTGATGCCCGGGCTATTGGGAAAATTGCACATGATGCAGGAATTCCTTTCCTCCTGAATTGTGCATATTCCATGGGAAGGATGCCCATTGATGCCAAAAACTTGAATACAGACTTCATAGTGGGAAGTGGACATAAAAGCATGGCAGCATCAGGACCTATAGGTATTCTGGGAGTTAAGGAAGAGTGGGCAGATCTGATATTTAAAAGATCAGGTAGACATCAGGTGAAGGAACTGGAGATGATGGGATGCACCAGTAGGGGAGCGCCCATTGCAACGTTAATGGCATCTTTACCATATATTATAGACAGAGTGAGTAAATGGGATGTTGAATTACAAAAAACACTCTATTTTGTCTCGGAAATGGAAAAAATAGGAGGGGTGAAACAGATTGGTGTGCGACCCACACAACATGATCTAGTACGATTTGAAACCCCATTTTTCCACAGTATAGCTGATAAACATCCTCGAAAGGGTTTTTATCTTTATGAAGAGCTTAAAAAGAAGAAAATTGTTGGTATTAAGCGAGGGCAAACCCAGTGGTTTAAATGCAGTGTTTATGGGTTTAGCCAGGAGCAGGTACATTATATTGCACATTCCTTTGCTGAAATTGCTTCTAACTTCAGGAAAATGGCTGATTAACCAAAATTGATCTAGTACAAAATAAGGTAGTTGGATCCGATGGGATACCTAAGATGTCAAAAATGTGGGAAAGGTACTACAAACTCCATGAGGGGGAATCTCTGAATGATTTTGCACAATGCTCATGTGGAGGTAGTTTAATCTACACTGAGATTATTGATGAATCAGCAGCGTAGGCAATGCCAGTAAAAAAACACATTCTTTTCCAGAATAATTTGAAGGAGATTCCTGATGGCAATACCATATTCCAGAACGTGAGAATTCCTAAAAACAGGTGTTTGATTGGTTAGTCTGTTCCCGATTCGTTTTGAGTTTTATCTACCCGGTTGTTATCGGGGTAGTTCGTATACACCAGGATGTAATATTTATCTTCAGTTGGAGTGAAGGTTAGTGAATCACCTATAGTAAATGTACCATTGGAATGGGGGAATGTTCCGAATTGTAACACCGCACCATGATTTGCTGAAGGTCTAGTTTTAATCTCAAAATAACCATCACCTATGACACGGTTTTTTGGGTTAGTAATTTCTGCCGTGAAATTTAAGCCAATAATATTCAAAATAAAGTGATCTACCAAATATTTGTTCTGTGAACTATTGTCTGGCTTAGAATTTCCAGTATTATTATTGTTTTGTGATTTATCAGAACTTGACTGGGAAATCCCAGAACCATAACCCATTATTAGGTTTTCAGAACCAGAATTGGACTGTGAACTCCTAGAATCGTTATTTTCTTGAGGTTCATTCAAATCAGGGTTTAGTTGCAAATTCCCAGGACCGAAACCGGTTTGTTGGTCTTGAATATTCTCACTAAGCGGATACAAAGCAGCCAAGCTCACCCCGATTCCAACCCAAATGATCAAGACAGTTATGGTCAGTTTACCCAAAATCTCACCAGTACATATTTTCATTAACAATATAATTTGAAACCTACAACATACTCAATATTATCAAAAATTTCCATATATCAAATGTTATATTATACTGTATAAGATATTAAAAAGTTACTATTCACCGAACACAAATTGGAACATATTCTATTGATATGTTCACGGAATTATCACCAAATTTCACAGAATTAATATCAAAAAATGAAAATAATTCACATAAGTCTATTTGAATCAACAACTGTGAAATCTTGAAATCAAAGCCTTAGATCAATGATGATTTAATCCATTTTCAAACTAATCACATAATTGTATCCATTTGGAGTGTTATTCTTTGCATTTTCGTCAAAAACAATTTCTACAGTCTTACCAAAATGTTCTGCCCCTACTTTTAAATGGTAAAGTGCGATGCCCATATCAATGGGAATGTATTTTTTCATTATTATCGCTCTTATGATGTTGGGCTTAAAAGAATGAACATTGATCACATGATTATTTCTAGTAAAAAACCAGGGTTGGCTGTTGATTGCAGAGGGTGCCAGACGGGCTGCTTCCAGAATTTCATCAACGCCACTGTCACTAATTTTACAAATCTTTTGGAGAGGTTTTCGCTTGAATTCCAGAATATTGTTACGGTGTAAGGTTTCTTTAGGATTTCCAAAGGCCATTAAAATTATAAATTCAAGATCTGAACTTTCCAAGACTTTTTTACGTGGTTTTGGTATTCCCTGCCAACAGCTACCTAAACCATTAGCTGAAAAGAAAAGGTCCATCTGCTGTAGAATAAAACCAATGTTAGTTTTATATCCTTCTTCAGTATGTTTTTCTTTGGCCTCTGAAAAAGCTGCTATGTAATGAGGGGCTTTCTTCATCATGCGGGAATTAACATCACTTTGCGATATAATTTTGAAATCTACTTCAATATCATTGTACAATGGTTTCAAAGAAGTGATTTGGTCTTTAATATTCCCTAATATATCTTCATCAAGGGGAGTTGGATCGTACGTTCTAATGGATTTTCGCCTGAATATAATTGGGTAAAAATCAGCATCTTTCATATTTTTTCCCCTTTAAAAAAAAATGTTGAAAAATTATCTGGATTTATATTTAGTGTCGAATCTTCTCCATGATTTAGCGATATACGGTTCACATTTGTCCAATTCTGTTAAAAGGCACATTTTGATGGTTTCACTTTTAATTTCTTTTTCTTCATCTAACTTTTTATTGATGTTGAATAACACTTGGTTGATGATGTCTTTTTTTTCTTCAACAGTGTATCCTGCATCAATGGTTGCCTTCTGTAGGGCACCTTTAATTTTATTAGAATTAAAAGGCTCTATTTTACCTTTCTTTTTTACAACATTCGTCATGATAATCACCCCATAAAAATCTTGTTTTTAATTTATTTATTTCCAAAGGTTATTCTAAAACTGTTAATCAACGGTTTTGAACAATTTTTTAGTGATTTGGAGGTGTTGTGTTACAGAAACTTTGGAAAAAATATTGTATTGATACTTACTTTATTAAATAAATTAAATGAAAAATAAACGTGTTACCTAAAAAATGAAGAAAGGTTAGTATTGCATACCCTCTTCGTACGGCTGAACAATTACAAATCCATTGCCCTGGAACTGTAATTGGAATTCTTCACCACTAGTTTTTCCTAATAAAGTTTTAAATCCAATATCCGTCTTAACAGATGGGTTTAAACCACCGGACCAGGCTACGGTTGCCTGAGGATCGGTGAATACTGGTTCATCTGGAGTCACCACCAAGGTTATTGGTGTGAAATAAGTGGTTATGGCCACCATCCCGGTTCCTTCTAATTTTACATTGAATAGTCCCGCTCCACTGGAAAGTCCCACACCGGTACTCATCATGGTTATGTCCCAGTCAATCTGATCTTCAAAGGCCAGTAAATCATTTCCCTTCACATATATTCTTTCATTTTGAAGGTTCAAGATCACCACTTTTTTACCGTAATCTGCCAGGTAAACTTTCCCGTTACCTTCCATTTTCATGAGAGTGGATGATTCTCCGGTTACTGCTTTTTTAACAAATTTATCCAAGCCGTGTTCGAAGGTTCCCTCTTTTTTGAATTTTAAATCACCACTATAAGCAACCATTGCTCCTTTTTTTGACCAAACTCTGCCATTTACATTGATATTTAATAAGTAATCATTTTCAAGTTCAAACATTTCCCCAGTACCAGTTTTCTCCTGGGTTTTGGTGACAAACTCTTCAATACTGTATTTTTTGGTAGCTCCCCCAGCAGGAGTGACTGAAGGCTGGGTTTCAGGGGTTTGAGTAATTTCAGGCTTTTTTTCAACACTTTCTATGGTCGCACCGCAATTTGGGCAAAATTTTCCACTTTCAACTTCGGTTCCGCAGCTCGGACAAAACATATTAAACAACACCTCAAGATGTAATTTAGTCTATAATAAAATTATTTTTTTAATGCTTAATATTTATAAGGGTTAAGGTAAGTTATTGATTTTACAAAATTATAGAATAAAGTATACACCTTAATTATACTCATCACCACATACCAGATTACCCCAAAGAAAAAAAATCTGCCTATTTCTTGTTTATTCCTTGTTTAACAGCGATTTAACATTGTTAAGGATATCTTCCAATGCAGTTTCAAGCAACACCCTTCCCAATTTGATGTCAACACAGATTCCTTCTTCTTTGACCTTACAGGCCCCTGTATTTATACCTTTATTGGCCTTTCGTGCTTCCTGAAGACCAACCATTCCCACTTCAGGGTAATTATCAAATTCACAGTGTTCATCAAGACGTGATTCATCAACGATTCCCATAACTGCCCCCATTGAAAGTTCTCCTGTACCTGCATGGGGACCTTCAATTTCCACAATTTTATTGTTAAAAACAACCTTTAACCCCACTTTTTTTTCTATATCCCTGATATAATCTTTAATGGGCACATTTCCACCATGACCATTTACCAAAACCACGGCTTCCAGATTTAGATTGTTTTTAGCCTTTTTCAAAGTTGGAATAAGTTCTTTTTCAACTAAAACATCAGGAGAAAGATGAATTCCATGTTTAACGTAATCATACTCTGTTGCAGCATATAATATACCAATATACTTAGCCCCAGTCTGGAATGAAGTTTCCAAAGCCAGATATGATGCTATCTTTGAATCAGTGTCAATAGGGAGTGCTGCACCATGATTCTCCAAATGGGAGCCAATTGCCAGGATTCCAATTTTGTGTACATCTGGTGAAAGTACGTTACCAGAAGAATAGCGAAGTTTTATCATCTCAATCATTAAAGTTGACTTTAGTTGTTTTAAGTTTCTGCCACATTCAGAGTCTTGTGATATGCTATCAAAAGCATTATGAAGACTATTGGCATTAATATATCTAAATAAAGAACTGTTCCGGCGTTTCCTGCCGCCAAGTTACCGGTTTGCTGTATGTTGTATATGTGGCCAATGGCAGCTCCCCACATGAACACTGCATTAGCAATGATTGTAGGTGCCCAGAAACTACGATATTTAATTGATATGAGGCCTAAAATACCATAAGATATGTTGGCAAATCCCACTTCCCGTAAAAATGGGGTGTTAGGCCATCCTACTGATTGGGCAATCATTTCTGGGGAGAAAACCTGGGCCAAGCCACTGAATATGGATCCAACTCCAACTCCGAAACCTAGAAACCACAACAACAATAATTCTATGAATCTATTTTTCGTGTGTGCCTTTTTACTTACAAAAAAATGCAGTAAAGCCCCGATTATAGGAATTGCTACAAATATATACCACATTTCCATTATAAACACCTTCAGCCCCTAAACTTAATACCATCATTGGCCTTATTTTCATTAATGAATTCAAATTTCAAATAATGAATCTAATCTCTCCCACAGGAGGATATCTGCTTTTAGTTGAAATTAAAGATTGAAATTCCAAATTTTATCTCCGATGTAATGTAATGTATTCACTGCCTTGCCTTTGTCAGTTTTAACCATTTCTTCTCCAGATATAATGGCTTTTCCCATGGCTAAAGGTTTATGATGTTTTTCATCCACTATTATAACTGTATCTCCTTCTTTGATTTGAGGGTCTGCTTCAACAATCCCTGGAGACATCACATCTGCACCGCTGGCCATAAATTTCACTGCACCCATATCAACAACCACGACATGACTGTCAACAGGTTTTTTGAGCACACCTTTAAGTGTAGGAAACGGATCTCCATCTAGAATCATTAAAATCGGTTCACCATCAATCAGGATCAGATCAGGGAGTTCTGTTTCCAGAATTTCAACCTTGGCCTTGGAAGGTATTAAGGAACTGTACGGCCCCAATTTAGTTTTTATCTCTTTCAATTTCTTTTTCTTGAGATAGTATCTCTTTTTTATTTTCAATTATAACTCACCTAATTCTAAGTTTCCATTCTCAATTGTATATTTTTGATGGCGGTACATTTAAATATAAATCTTAACTACATTGATGGTATAGGAAAGGTGATAATAGTGAGTGTACAGAAGAATGTAAATACATCACGACCATTAGATGTATTAGGTAGAGCTCTTAACTCTCAAGTGTTAATCAAACTTAAAGGCGGCAGAGAATTCCGTGGAGTTCTTGAAAGCTTTGACATGCATATGAATTTAGTTTTAAACGATGCCGAAGAATTAGAAAGCGGCGAATCATCAAGAAGGTTAGGTGTGGTCCTCATACGTGGGGACAACATAGTATACATATCACCAGGATAAACGAAAACACCGGCACATAGGCCGGGAGATTATTTTAGGAGGATAATAAATTGAAAGGTACACCATCATTTGGTAAACGTAACAAAAAAACCCACATACGCTGTAGAAGATGTGGGAAAAACTCATACAATGCCAGGAAGCGCTACTGCTCTGCCTGTGGATTCGGAAGATCCAAGCGGGTCAGAACTTACAACTGGCAAAACAAGAAGCTTAACGGCTACAGGTTGAAGTAAATGGAAACGAGAAATCCCATCGATGTGCGTATCATTGTGGAAGGGGCATCCGACGTGGAAAACGTCTCCCGGGCTCTGCAGAACATTGCCCTAGGAGCGGAGTACCATATAACCATCTCCTCCATCATACCCACCACCAACACTGAAATCGCTCAAAAAGCTGTGAGTGGGGCAGATATTGTTTTAATCGCAACCGATGTGGATGCTCCTGGAAGAGAACTTGCTGATAAATTCCAGAAAGTCCTTAAAAAAGAAGTAGGGCACATAGAACGGATGAAACTTCCCTTCGGCCATGATGTGGAGTACATTGACCCTGCACTTATTCGGAAGGAAATTAAAAATGCAATTATCCGTTCTGGGTTGACATCCATAGCAAATTTAGGACGCTTCCAGGAACTTAAAAACCAACTTAAAGAATCTCAAAATAAAATTAAGGAATTGAATAAGGAAATTGATGATTTATCTTCTGATAAGGAGAAATTAGCCAGTGAAGCTCAGGAATTGACTTCTTCCAATGAACGAATACAGTTGAAACAAAAATCTCTCCAGGAAGAGCTTAAAGTTACCAAACAACGTTATGCAGATGTTAAAAATCAATACGGAATTATTTTGAATAAAAGTCTGCACGAAACATTCTCTCTTGGAGAACTGTGGAAGGAAAGTTTTAATGAAACCTTAGAAGAAGAAGAACTTGTTAATTTTATCACCAGCGAATTTAAACCAGATAACATTGTCTTAGGGCAGGGTTTCATTGCTGCCCCATCAAAGAAGGAAGCAGTGGATTGGTTGAAAGTTATTCGCACGGTACTCATTTTTTACGATTCCAAAATTGAAGATCTTAAAGAAGAAATAGGTGATGAGAAATTCATCCCCAATTTACTTAAAGGGTAATGTTATGAATTTTTTCCACCTCTTTTTAGAGGATTACCCCATAATGATAATATTCAGGGAGAATTCCAAGTGCAGGATAAATGTGGTATCGTAGGTGCTTATTCTACTAATAAGTCACACAATGTATCAAGAGAAATATATTACGGATTATATGCTTTACAACATCGTGGACAGGAGTCCGCAGGTATTTCTGCCCATAACAGCGAGGAAATGCGTACCTATCGCGGTATGGGGCTGGTTTGTGATGTTTTCAATAATGGGAACATCCAGGGATTGAACGGAAATGTGGGCATAGGTCATGTTCGTTACTCTACAACCGGTGAATCCCATATTCAAAATTCACAACCATTCATTAGTAAATTTGACATGGGAACTATTGCCATAGCTCATAATGGAGATATTATAAACTCCATGGAACTGCGCAAGGAGTTGGAGGAAGAAGGAAGAGAATTCCAGTCATCAACTGATTCTGAGGTTATCTGTCACCTTCTAACCAAGGACTACTCCAAAACCCATGATATGGTGGAGTCCATTAAACGGGTTTCCAAGAAACTTATTGGTTCATATTCACTGGTCTTGCTGGTAAATGATGATCTGATGGTGGTCAGGGATCCTGTGGGAATAAAACCCCTCGCCATTGGAAAAGGAAAAGGAACCATCCTTGTAGCATCAGAAACTGTTGCCTTTGATGTGGTAGGGGCAGAATACGTTCGTGACGTGGAACCCGGGGAAATAATGCTTATCAACGATGAAGTGAAAAGTTTTAAAATACCCAAAAAACCTGGAACACCCCGCGCCCATTGCATGTTCGAATACGTTTATTTTGCCCGTCCAGACAGTATTTTGGATGGAAAGATCGTCTACAAGGTGAGGAAAAACATTGGAAAAGCCCTGTGTAAAGAACATCCTGTGGATGCAGATGTGGTCATGCCTGTGCCTGACTCTGCCATTACCGCAGCTATTGGTTATTCCCGTGCTTCAGGAATTCCCTACGGGGAAGGGTTAATCAAAAACCGTTACATAGGCCGAACCTTTATCATGCCCACCCAGGAAGAACGTGAAACATCTGTAAAGCTCAAGATGAATCCCATCCGGTCGGAACTTGAAGGCAAACGCATCGTACTGGTGGATGACAGCATAGTTAGAGGCACAACATCCAAAGCACTGGTAAATGTGCTTCGAGATGCAGGAGTAAAAGAGATCCACCTGCGAATTGGATCACCACCCATTATCTCCCCATGTTATTATGGTATTGCCATGGCTACACGTAAGGAACTCATAGCCTCCGATAAAACTGTGGAGGAAATAAGGCAAACCCTTGGTGTTGACTCTTTGGGATACCTCAGCATAGACTCCCTGGTGGAGTGTATCGGCATTAAAAGGGAGGAATTATGTCTGGGATGTCTCACCAGAGAGTACCCAACAGAATTACCTGCTGATATCGATGAATATGAATCATGCCGGTGTTAAATCCCTCTACAAATCTTTTTAAACTTTGAATAACTGATTAACTCATTAAATTTTTAATGGAATGAGATTGGGACCTGTCTTAATCAAAGTGTGGGTTAATTTAATTTTTATTAAAATCTGTGGGTGATTTTTATGGTAGAATTACTGGCACCGGCCAGGGACTTCACTGCCCTGGAAGCAGCACTGCAAAATGGGGCAGATGCAGTATATATCGGTGTGGAAGGCCATAATATGCGAGCCCACACTGCCAACTTCACCACAAACAAGCTTAAACAAGCTGCAGATCGTTGCCATGAACATGATTCTCTTTTTTACGTCTGTACCAACACCATAATGAAAAACAAAGATATTGAACATCTTAAAACTGTTTTACCAGAAATTAAATCTGCAGGAGCTGATGCAATAATTGCATCTGATCTGGGAGTTCTTAGAATAGCTCATGATGCTGATATTGATGTTCACATGAGTGTTCAGGCCAACATATCCAATTCTGAATCACTGAAACTTCTGGCAGATTTAGGGATTAAAAGGGTTATACTATCCCGTGAACTATCCCTAAATGAGATTAAGGAAATTGCAAATGAAAGTCCCCTGGAAGTGGAGGTTTTCGTGCACGGAGCCATGTGTCTGGCCATCTCCGGAAGATGTTTTTTAAGTTCATATCTATACAGTAAGAATGCTAACTGTGGAGAGTGTCTGCAACCGTGCAGGAAGGAATGGAAACTCATCTGTGAGGATGATGAACGTTCATTAACTTTAGAAGGAGATAGTACGTTAAAAGAATATGATGATGGATTTAAAGGCCACATATTAAGTCCCAATGATTTGTGCATGATTGAACACATACCTGAACTGATTGAGGCAGGAATTGCCTCTTTTAAGGTTGAAGGAAGAGCCAGGCCAGCAGATTATGTGGCCGCCGTCACTAAAGTCTATAGGGAGGCAATTGACTCTTACCAGAGTGGTTCATGGGAGTTTAAGGATCGTTGGATTGATGAACTTAAAAAGGTTTATCATCGTGGTTTTGACACTGGATTCTATTTCAAATCCCCCCACGAGATCAGTGACTACAACCAAGCCACCCATGCCAAACAGGATGTTGGTGAAGTGGTTAATTATTATTCTAAGGTTAAAGCTGCAGAAATAAGGCTCTGGAACCCTCTGAAGGTGGGTGATGAGATTATAGTTCAGGGCCCCACCACTGGTTCTGTGACTGATAAAGTGGAATCAATGCAAGTGAATGGCGAAAACATCCAGAAAGCCAATAAACAGAACGTGGGAGTTTTCTTCCCATACAAGGTCAGGCATGGAGATCTGGTTTACCTACGTTACAAAAAAGATTGAGATTCCCTATTCAATATGAGGGATATTTAGATTTATGATTCCCCAACCAATTCCCTGTTTTCTCTGAATTAATATGGGTTCCAAATGTTATTTGAGAACTCACACATCATGGAAGTAACTATGAATAATGCTTGTGTAGACATGAAGATTCACTTGTGTCCCTATAGATCTGAAAGCTTTCCTGAGAGTATTACAGCCATGGTTGATGAGGGCATGTAAATGGTAGATGGGCATACACAGTAGACCACACCTCTTTGACTACTTCTGACCTTGGGCAGGACTCTTAATTGAGTTATCCATGTCACCATCTGAAAAGTCATAAAACTTTTTTCATGTTGATCTAAAAAGGAATCCCCTATAGAAAAAATAGAATAAGTGGATGACCAATACAATTAAATAAATAGAAAAATTTTTCAATCAGCCACCCAATACTACTAATCTCGAGATAATGGATATTTTTTAATGGATACGAAATCTTCTAAAAACAGTTACAATCAAAAAAATATAATCGATACACTCTTGAGAATTATTGATGTAATTTATTATGGAGAATATTGATGTACTCATGAGAAATTATATTGATGTACTCATGAGAAATTATAAAATTTTTGATTAAAACATGAAAATGAGATTATTTGAGAATTTCGATGTGAAGGAGTTGATATAATGAAAATTCAGGACGCCATGGAAAAAGAAGTAATTAAATTCCAGATAGATGACCGGATCATTGATGTGGCTGGAAGCCTGCGTGAAAACAAGATCAGCGGAGCACCAGTAGTGGATAAAGAAGGAAAATTAGCAGGAATCATCAGTGAAGGCGATATCATGCGACTCATAGAAGTTCACTCCCCCCACATGAACTTGATCTTACCTGCACCCCTCGATCTAATCGAACTACCAGTCCGCATGAAATATGAGATGGATGAAATAGCCGAAGACATGAACAAAGCCGCTTCTCTCCTCATCGGGGAAATAATGACCAAAAAAGTAATTACCATTGGACCAGAAGCTGACATCTCTGATGCAGCACACTTAATGGACACCCATGATGTTAAACGACTGCCTGTAGTTGACTCTCATGGCAAAATGGTGGGAATCATTACCAGAGGAGATATTATCGGAGCCCTGGTGAGGGGATGAGTGAAACCAAACATATTGCTATTTATGGCAAGGGAGGTATTGGTAAATCAACCATTGTCGCCAATCTGGCTGCAGCTTACTCTGAAAACATGAGTGTGCTGGTGATAGGCTGTGACCCCAAGGCAGACACCACTCGC
This sequence comes from Methanobacterium petrolearium, assembly GCF_017873625.1. Lineage (NCBI taxonomy): Archaea > Methanobacteriati > Methanobacteriota > Methanobacteria > Methanobacteriales > Methanobacteriaceae > Methanobacterium > Methanobacterium petrolearium. Next base: position 98,190 of record NZ_JAGGKL010000008.1, read on the forward strand.
ACCCTGGTGGGAAGAAGGATACCCACTATCCTGGATATTTTGAAAGATAAACGGAATCCTACCCAGGAAGATGTGATATTTGCTGGTTATGGTGGTGTTAACTGTGTTGAAAGTGGTGGGCCAAAACCAGGAGTTGGTTGTGCAGGACGCGGAATTATCGTGGCCATGAAACTCCTGGAAAATCTGGAAGTGTTTTCACAGGAACCAGACATTATCATCTACGACGTATTAGGAGACGTAGTTTGCGGAGGATTTGCAGCACCTTTAAGGGAAAACTTCGCTGATGAAGTGTATATCGTGACTTCTGGCGAGTATATGGCATTATATGCTGCCAATAACATCTCACAAGGTATAAAAAAGCTTAAAAGTAATCTGGGTGGCATAATCTGCAACTGCAGAGGTATCAACCGAGAAGTGGAAATCGTGGAAGAATTTGCTCACAGAATTGGAAGTAAAGTAATTGGAGTGATTCCACGGAGTGAATTAGTCCAGAAAAGCGAAATTGATGCGAAAACAGTTGTGGAGAAATTTCCTGAGTCTGAACAGGCGAAAAAGTATGTTGAACTTTCCAAAAAAATCTCCCAGAACCAGGAATTCACACATCCAGAACCAATGGATGTAGATGAATTTGAACAGTTCTTCCGAGGGTTTCAATAACCCCTAACTTTTTTATTTTTATTTACTACTGATTATTGGAATACTTTAACCGTGTTAACCATCTATTTTTTGTATATATCAACCAACTTCGAAAATATCAACCCAACAATTCATCCAGTTCTTTTAACTTTAAAGCACTATTTCTGAAGGCATTTTTACATGCATCTTCGGTTTCATCAATGTTAGAGAAATAGATCAAATGGGAATGGCATTTGCAGTCTGAACAGCCAAAATCCTGAATTCCTTTTCCTTCTTCTGCAATATATGTGGCCAGTTCACATTCATGTTTAACTCCATCATCAGAAAAGAAAACCTGAACTATGTGGGAGCTGGGATTATCCAAAAGGTAATCCACATGCCAGTGCATTTTTTTATCATTCCTTAAATGTCTCCTGATCCTCCCCTCCAGGGAATTCATAGCTGACCCCACATACACATAGTACCCCTTATTAAAACTAATTTTTCCCTTCTTACCAATTTGGATAATTTGATTAGTTTTTAAATGGATTAAAAGACAGTAAGTGCCTTTACGAATAATTTTTTCTGTCATGATAAAATAATCCTAATCAGATTCTATTTCAATCAGATTCTATAGTGCAAATAAACGTGTTTTAATCAAGGACTTAGATGAATCAAATTCTATTTCAATCAGATTCTATACCAATCCCTCACTTTCTTCCAATCAGAGGATTTTATTAAAGTCATTAAAGGTCTATTTCATTGGAGTGTGATTTCTGCACCAGACTCTAGAGGTGTGAATTTATCTTTAAATTCCCTGGCAAACCTACATAAAGCTTCAAAACCTGTACAATGCCCCATGGCTATTATTTCAGGGTTTATTTTTTTAAATTCTTCCACTGTTTTCTCTATTCTCTGAGGAGTGGACTGTGCCAAGTGTGATCCCCCAATAACTGCATATATTTCATCCTGGAAGTATTCTCTGGCAGAATAGATGATGTTAACCATCCCTTGATGGGCGCATCCGGACAAAACCACCAAACCATTATTTGTTTTCATGACCAAATTCAGTTCATCCTTGAATTTATCTTTTGAAAATTTATTATCTTCCTGTATAACCATGTAATCAGGTATGGTTTCAAAGTCACAGTACTTCTCTGTGTGATTAAAAATCCACATTTCCGGTTTTATCTGGGTGGTTTCAGTCACATAATTCAGTTTAAGTGTTTCCGGAGGAATATTTCTTGGAAAACCTATATAACGCGGTTCAACACTGTCCAAAGCGTATTTGGGAGTTAATGTCTCAGGGTGTATGAAAAACTGTGCCCCCATATCCCTAAGGATTGAGACACCTCCAGTGTGATCGTTGTGACCATGGCTGATTATCACACTATCCACAGATTCTATCCCCAAAAGATCCATGTTATGCTTTAAAACCGTGGCTGTCTTCCCAGTATCCATCATGATATTCTGGTTTTCCCACTCTACCAGTAATGAAAATCCATGTTCAGCATATAAATCTGATTTAAATCCTGCCCGATTATCTACTATACAACTGATCTTCATGGTTAACAACACCTGAAATAAATCCATTAATTTTTTTTACTATTTCTTAACTACTTAACTACTCGTTATACTAATATTAAATTCTAACAGTCATTATTATTGAGTGATATGACAATCTCCTATTCAATTTAGTAAAATTATTCAAAACTCCAAAAGAAGATTAAAATTCCAAAAAGGATCAGTTATCATGCCCCCTATAATGAAATATATTTTTAAAGCTAAAGGCCATGACAATGTAACATCTAAACACCGCAGTACATTTGAAGTAACCCAAGATAGAGAAATGAATTTAGCTGGGGACTGTATTGTTGGAGTATCATCCAATGCATCCCTAAAAGACCTTCCTCCCCAGATGAAAGATGCAATTCGGGATGAAAACACTGAAATTCATGTTATTTTGGAAACAGAAAACGCAAGTGATGAAATCATAGGATATGGGAGCCCTTCACTGACTCTGGATCATCCCACCGATATGGTGTGCCGCAGGAGTGATTATACTTGCAGCCGAACACTTATGATACGTGCAGATAAGGCAGCTGTGGATTTAAACCCAGATCTTGTAGAGGATCTTAAATCTGGGAAAACGTTGAAGGTGACTATAAAAATTTAAGCAGAATATACCATCTTAAAAAAGTTATAAAAATCAGAACAGATTCAAAATAAGTGCAGGGGACGGGATTCGAACCCGCGAAGGGACTCACCCACTAGGCCCTCAACCTAGCGCCTTTGACCGCTCGACCACCCCTGCTGTGCTGATTCTCACACAAGAGAGTGAAGCATACCATCATCTCTTGCTTTCACTATTTAAAGGTTACCTCTAATGACCAGCCCACTATTTAAATGGATAAAAAACCATTTTAATTCATGAAAAAATAAAATATAACACCTAATGTATTGTCTAATCAGACTGAAGAGATATTTATTTAGAATAACGGGATGTTTAAAGTGCAGGCAGTTAGAACCACTCCAGATGGAATAACCGTGCAGATAGAAGTATCCCCTAACTCTGGCCAATTTCAGATCACAGGATATAACAAGTGGAGGCAGACCCTGGAGGTCAAAATAAAAGCACCTCCCACCAAGGGGAAAGCCAATAAAGAGATAATGAAAGAATTCTCAAAATTAACTGGTCACCACACCGAGATCATATCTGGACATAAAAGTCGTCAGAAGACCCTTAAAATAAGTGGAATTCATGAGGAAACTTTTTTTGAGATTTTAAAAAAATTTGAAATGGATTTGTAAGTTTTTATATTAAAGAATAAAAAAATAATGAGGATGAGGTTTATTCAAACCTCTAAAAAATTCGTTTTATACCATTCCACGGTTTCAAGCATGGCTTTTTCAAATGAAAACTCAGGCCTCCAGCCCAACTTCATTATTTTAGATGAATCAAGGGAATAACGTCGGTCATGACCTAATCTGTCTTCAACAAATGTTACCAGACTTTCAGGTTTTCCTAAAATATCCAATATGAGGTTGGTTATCTCTAAATTGTTTTTTTCATTTCCTCCACCGATATTGTAGACTTCTCCAAGTTTACCTTTTAAGAGGGCAACTTCTATTCCTTTACAATTGTCCATAACATATATCCAGTCCCTAACGTTTTTCCCATCACCATAAACTGGTAATGGTTTATCCTGCATAGCGTTCATGATGAATAATGGTATTAATTTTTCAGGGTACTGGCGGGGTCCGAAGTTGTTACTGCTGCGGGTGGTGATCACTGGAGTATCATAGGTTTTCCAGTATGCACTTACCAACAGGTCCCCTCCAGCTTTACTGGCTGAGTAAGGACTGGAAGGATCCAGGTTACTCTCTTCAGTGAATGATCCTTCATCTATACTGCCATAAACCTCATCAGTTGATATTTGAAGATAACGTTCCACATCGTACTTTCTAACATGTTCCAGGAGGTTGTAAGTGCCTTTAACATTGGATTCAATGAATATGCCCGGATCCTCTATGGATACATCCACATGTGTTTCAGCAGCGAAATTCACCACCATGTCACAGTCTTTCATGACCCTGGAAACAACTTCTTCATCTTTTATGTCCCCTTCTACAAATTCGATCCCATCACGAACTTCCTTAAGGTTATCCATGTTACCTGCATAGGTTAACTTGTCCAGGACTACTACCTCATAATCATCATTCTTACTGATGTGGTGTACGAAGTTGGATCCGATGAATCCAGCACCCCCAGTAATCATTATCTTCATCTAATCACCAAATATCTTTATCTGCCTGTTTTATCTATATCTAGCCATGTTTCTTGCTCTCGTCCAGTATCCAATCATAGGGGATCTCATCTGTGTCTGGTTCAAGGCGGTACTCATCAGGTTCATCATAGTTAAATGGTAATGTAGGTACGCTTACAAAGTAGGCTGTTTCATCACCTACCGCTTTAAAACCATGATAAACATATGGAGGGACACTTATTAGTATTGGATTTTTGTCTCCAACGAAGAATTCGTTGACTTCACCATAGGTAGGGGAATCTTCCCGACTATCATATAATGCGACCTTCATCATGCCATGGATACAGGTGAAGTTATCAGTCTGCTTCTTATGCAGATGCCATGCCTTCACCACTCCAGGATAGGCTGTGGTCATGTAAACCTGTCCGAATTCTTGGTAAATGTCATCATCATTTCTTAATATTTCCATTAACCATCCCCGCTCATCAGGGATGACATTAAGCTTCTTCACTTTTACTCCTTCAATCATAAATACACCGTTTTATTCTTCTTGGAAAGTTTTATATATCTCGCTCTTATTAACCATTACCATGGATCGTCTTTTGGTAACTGGAGGAAGTGGATTGTTAGGCTCCAGTTTCAGGGACGTGGAAGGCCGAGACTACAAAATCATCACAACCCACCACCAGAACCCTGACAAAGACACCATTCCTCTGGATGTAACTAACCATAAGGATGTTCAGGATAAAATAGGCCATCTAAATCCAGATGTGGTCATACACTCTGCTGCACTTACCAATGTAGATTACTGTGAAGAACATCCTGCTGAGGCCTGGGCCCTGAATGTTCAGGGAACAGAAAACATAATCAAAGCCTGTAAGATGACTGGATCCAAGTTGATCTATGTTTCCAGTGATTTTGTCTTTGATGGTTGTAAGGGGAACTACAGTGAGGATGATGGAACCTGTCCTCTTAATTATTATGCTTATACTAAACTTAAAGGTGAAGAGGCTGTCTGGAAATCTGGCCTTGAATATGCCATTACCCGGGTGAGTGTGCTCTACGGATGGCATGCCAGGAGGGGTTTTGTTTCATGGGTTACAAACGAACTTAATGGTGGACATGAAATAAATGTGGTGGATGACCATTACAACTCTCCCACTTTAGATAGCAATGCAAGAGATGCAATTTTAAAGATAATCGAAACAGATAAACAGGGAATTTACCATACATCTGGTAGCCAAAGAATTAGTCGCTTCGACTTTGCAGTTAACATCTCTAGGGTGTTTGAACTTGATGAAAGTCTTATAAACCCCATTAAAAGTTCAGATCTAGTTCAGAAGGCTAAACGTCCGAAAGATTCATCTTTATCTGTTAATAAAGTTCATAAAGATCTTAAAATCAATATGATTAATACATTAGAAGGGCTAAAACATATGAGGGAGGCAAGATTATGAAAGCTGTTATACCTGCTGCAGGACTTGGAACCAGATTTTTACCGGCAACCAAGGCCCAACCAAAAGAAATGTTACCAGTTTACAATAAACCAACCATTCAGTACGTGGTGGAGGAGGCAGTGGCCTCTGGAATCGATGACATATTGATCATCACTGGTAAGGGAAAAAGATCCATTGAGGATCATTTCGACCGTTCATTTGAACTGGAATATTCTCTACGAAACTGTGGAAAAATGGATTACTTGGTGGAAGTTGAGGCCATATCCGAGATGGCAGACATCTATTACGTCCGGCAAAAGAAACAAAAAGGATTGGGAGATGCTATACTTTGCGCCAAAAAACATATCGATGGTCAGCCCTTTGCCGTGCTTTTAGGGGATACCATAAGTCAGTCCTCGGTTCCGTGCACCCAGCAATTACTTGATGTCCATGAAAAATATGATTCATCGGCCATTGCCATTGAAAGAGTACCTCGTGACAAAATTGAACGTTACGGTATAATAAAGGGCCAAGAAGTTGAAGATTCTGTTTATAAAATTGAGGATATGGTGGAAAAACCCCGACCAGAGGAAGCACCATCTGACCTGGCGATTACTGGACGTTACGTACTGGATCCTGAGATATTTGACCATATCGAGGATGTGCCACCAGGAGTGGGTGGAGAAATACAACTCACCGATGCCATGAGACAATTGGATAGTATCTATGGTCATATATTTGATGGTAAAATTTATGACATTGGAAACAATGTGGAATGGCTTAAAAGCTCCCTGGAGATTGCCCTGCAGGATCCTGATGTCAATGGAGAGTTAAGGGAATATTTGAAGAATATTTTGAAATGAAAATAAATCCTTATTCTTTTTTCAGATTAAATCCTTTTTTTGAAAGAATGTATTCCTATTTTCTGTCCAAATTAATACTTTTTAAGGAATATTATAAAACCAAATCCAATCAAATAAATCAAAAATATTCCGATTCCAGAAAAATAATCTAAGCTTGAAATAGTCCCTGAATTATAAAAATATGTATAGATGAGAGTTAATCCTGAAAATATTATTAAAATTAGTAGTATGAACGGAAATACCTTTTTAACACGGGTAAAAATAGAGATAAAAGTTAAAACATAAAAACACCTAAAGATACACATATCAAATATAATGGATTTCCTGAAGTCTGGAAATCCAAAAATTTAGATAATAATACGATTATAATAAAAACTGAAAAGATTAAACACCATATAATGTAAAATAATAATCTTTTTACAGTAATATTACTAAATTTCGCCATCTTGTCAATTGAATCTGATATTTCATTAATAGAATCTTTTCCAATCATTTATTACCTTATACTTTGATCATCTTTTTTATGCCATTCCCAGGCAGTGCTGATGATCTTAGTTAGATCATCATATTTAGGTTGCCATTTCAGGATTTCACGGGCTTTATCAGCACTTCCCACCAGTATGGGAGGATCACCAGGCCTTCTATCAGCCTCAGTGGCTTTGATTTTTTTACCGGTGATCTTTCTGGCTTCCTCTATCACTTCCCTCACTGAAAAGCCATTTCCATTTCCCAGGTTGAAAACATCACTCTGGCCGCCTTCTTCCAAATATTTCAGGGCCTTTAGATGGGCAGATGCCAGGTCAGTGACGTGTATGTAATCTCTGATGCATGTCCCATCAGGGGTGGGATAGTCTGTGCCGAATATTTTTATATCCTCCTTTTTCCCCGTGGCTGCGTCCAAAATGAGGGGTATGAGGTGGGTTTCCGGGTTATGTCTTTCTCCGATTTCACCTTCGGGATCTGCACCAGCCGCGTTGAAGTAGCGGAGGGAGACATAGCGAAGATCATAAGCTGAACTGTAATCTGCTAAAACCTGTTCCACCATTAATTTTGCTTTACCATATGGGCTTATTGGGTTTTGAGGGTGGGTTTCGGTTATAGGGATTTCCTGGGGGTTTCCATAGGTTGCACAGGTTGAGGAGAAAACCAGCTTTCCTACCTTAAACTCATTCATTACCTGGAGAAGGTTGAGGGTGTTTTTCAGGTTGTTTATGTAATATTTCTGGGGATCTTCCACTGATTCCCCTACATAGGTGAATGCTGCAAAATGCATAACTGCATCAATGTCATATTTCCTGAAGACATTTCTTAGGGAATCTAGATCAGCTAAATCAACATTTTCATAGTTTCCCCATTTCAGGAAATCTTCATGACCATAGCTCATGTTATCCAGGACCAGTGTGTCGTATCCTGCAAGGTTAAGCTCTTTATTGGCATGGGCACCTATGTATCCTGCCCCTCCAGTTATCAGTATCATGCTTATCTGTTGGATTTTATTACATTTAATCCCATCGTAGGATAAAACCAGCCCACCTTTATGGATAGCACTAGATGGTCATTAATCAGGGAATTAGATGAGTAAATATAATCTCAATAGGAACCTTTATAATGAAAAAACGAGTATATGGAATAATACAGATTATGTGGAATAATATAAAGGCGATGCGATGAAATTACAATATTTTTTGATTATAACCCTGATTATGGTCCTAGCTGTTTCTGGCTGTACCTATGATGATTCAGATCAGACATATCAATACAATGACTCATCCTACGATCTAAACAGCACCCCACAAACCACCACAACTCCCACAAACACAGCCCGCCTCACCAATACCAGTTCTGAAAATAAGAATGTAGAAGTGAGTGGTCTATGTTACAAGGTGATTGACGGTGATACTATAGACGTGGAAGGAGTGGGCAGAATACGTTTTGTTGGGGTAAACACTCCAGAAAGGGGAGAATCTGGATACTGGGATGCTAAAAACTTTGTAAAAAATAAATGTCTGGGTAAAACCGTGGGACTGGATATTGATGATGCTAAAAATAAGGATAAATACGGCCGCACCCTAGCAGTGGTCTATGTGGATGGTGAGAACCTGAACCAGGAGCTTTTGAGGGAGGGCTATGCAGAGGTGATGTACATTCCGCCTTCAGAATTCAACCCCTATCGCTGGTCATAACTCCTTATTTGCACCTTATTCCTCATTTATTTCATAAGGGTTTTTTCAGGAAGTGAAGTGATAATATTCCCCATCTGTGAGTTGAATCTTCCTTAAAATACTTTTATTCTCCAAAGAAGTTATCAGGTTATACATACTGATGTCGCTTAACTCCAACTCCCCATAAAGAAGAGTTCCCTCCAGGAGTGTCCGTGAAATATTCCCTTCTTCATTAACCAATCCTTTAATTATTTCCAGAGATCTTTGTTCTTTTTCAGAAAGCTGGTTTTTATGTCCAGCTTCATCTACCTTCCCCTCATTATCATCAACTGATAAATTAGAACCTTCATGTTCATCTGTCACTTTACCATTTTCTTTTGATTGTTTTTCAGGGATGTTGGCTTCTTGATCCATTTTCGACTCCTTTTTTAGAATTATAACCCCATCCTGATGGGAAATATACCCCTTCTCCCCAAGGTATCCTAAAATTGAGGCTAGGTTTTCTTCAGGAATGTTCAAATCCAGTTTCAGGATGTTGTAAGGAATTTTTTCCGGGTATTCTGACTGAAATACTCTGACGCTGTTTAAGACCATTCCTTTGTTGGGGTGTAACCGTGGTCATAATCATAGATTGGTTACCGCTCTATTAATAAATAAAGTTTTAAATTAAGGAGGGCAAAATATACTTTAAAGTTCAGTTATTAATATTCGCTTATTTATCATAAAAACAGATTTAATAGAGTTTATATTAGTTTTGAGGGATCATATGCTGGATTCACTTTATGAAAAGGCCTTGAGAAAGAAAGACCAGATCAATACAAAATTAGAGGAAATTGAATTATCCCAAGTCGATGCTTCTGGGCAGTGGATAGATTATCCCATTATCGAAAGCGGTTCAGACATTAATATTGCAGCAGGTGATGGGAGTATCAATAAACGCAGATTTTTACCGTTCATATTCTATGCTATCGATGCAGAAGGAATAATCCATACTATTAATGGCCTTAAAAGGATTGAAAGCTCTGAAATTGACATTATATCCCACCATAAATATGTTGAAGATCGTTTAAGGAGTTATATGGGAATATTCGAGATAAAAAATGCTCTGAGAATGTTTAAAGAACATGATGTTGATTTATTTCTATTTGATGGGTCTGTTTTGGGAAACATTATCCGACCTTTCCCCATTGAAAGAGAACTCAAAGAACAGGTAAAAGAAAAGATAAGGGAAAAATATCTGCCTCTTCTTGAAGAAGAGTTAAAGAGTTCGAACATTAAAATAACATCATCTAAATTTGCTGGTGAAATTGCAGAAGAATTTAATGACAATTCTGAACCAATGATCTACCTGGAAAACTTGGAAAACCTCCTAGTAATCAGTGAGCTGATGAAACAGGGGAAAAAAATAGTGGCTATCTCAAAAACATCCACCAGTACTGAATACTTTGATTCAAAAGTGCCGGACATTGCCATATTTGATATGTACAGTAAAAAACAGGGATACTCCAAACCAAGATACTCAAGTGTTTCTGAAGTGAAAAGGGATTTTCCAGTTAGAAATGATTTTTTAAAGAGTTTGACCTTCACCATCTTCTATGCCAGATTAGATGACCATAAAAATATTTTGAAGTTTGAATTACCATACCATGCTAAAGAAAGGGATATTAAAAATTTACTTATGAATATAAAAAAAATAAGTGCAGAAGGATATCCTTTACTATTAAAAAAAGCACATAATGATGTTGTAATACGTAAAACTGATTTGGAAAACCTTTCCAAGATAATCGGATTCCAGGAGAAGAGTGGGAGGGAAATGTTAAATGAGTAAAATCATTGGAAGATGCATAGGTGAAACATCACTAGTTGAGGTGAGTTTCATATCAAAGGAAATGCCCAGGGTGGGGGAATATGTTTCCCTGAAATATGATGGAAAAAACGTCCTGGGAATGATCGAATCCCTGGTAAGGGGTAGTGTTTCCATTAATGATCAAATATATGACCCTTTAACCATAGAAAAGATTAAAGCAATTGAGGGTGACGACCACTACGTGAAAGGAACTGTTAAAATACTGGGAGATATTGATGATGATCTCCGCATACCCCGAACACCTGCACCCCCGGGAACTGAGATAAAAGTTGCTGATTCAGAGGTTCTAAAAGAAATATTTAAAGTTGATAAGTATGGTTTGAAGCTTGGAAACCTGATAACTCAAGAAGAAGTAGCCCTAGAAGTTGACATCAACAAAATGGTTTCAAGACACCTGGCAGTTCTGGCCATGACCGGTGCCGGGAAATCAAATACAGTATCTGTAATTGTAAACGGTCTTTTAAATGTTAATGGAAGTGTCTTGATATTTGACATGCACTCTGAATATGTGAACACTGATTTCGGTGAAGCTAAAGTTAATGTGATGAGACCACAGATCAATCCACTTTACCTGTCATTTGGTGAGATTAAGAAATTATCAAATATTCCCCCCAATGCCTATGTCCAAGAAAGGTACTTTTTAAAAGCCTATAAATTGGCGCGTAAAAGTCTTATGCAGGGTTCTGCCACGGGAAAAGATTTCATAGCCCTGATCCAGAGTAAATTAGAAGGTTGGTTACAGGAAGCAGAGGATCCTGATTCTAAATCAGCCTATGCAGCTGATAAGAAATCAATAGCTGATATTTTAAACAAATTGGAGCATATGCGAGATAAGTATGGGAATATACTCAGCCTGGAAGCAAAGGACATTGTTGACAATTTGAAAGTGGGAAAAGCAAATATTCTGGATCTGGGTTCAGTGGATGAATTCGCATCAGATGTGGTGGTAAGCCATATCCTCCGCAATGTTTTAGCCAGCAGAAAACAATTTTTAAGAACAGGTGAGGGCCTTGAATTTCCGATATTCCTGATCCTGGAGGAAGCCCACATACTGGCACCTCAAAATAGGAAAACAGAATCTAAACTATGGATAAGCCGGATTGCCCGGGAAGGGCGTAAGTTTTCAGTAGGATTATGCCTGGTGAGTCAAAGTCCCAAAACACTGGATTCAGATGCTCTGTCACAGGCCAATAACATGATAATCCTGCGTTTGGTAGAACCAACTGACCAGAATCATGTGCAACGTGCCAGTGAAAGCTTGAGCGATGATCTTATAGCTCAACTTCCCTCGTTAAATATTGGAGAAGCAATTGTGCTGGGTTTAATGACCCGAATCCCAACCCTGGTTAAAATAGATGAATTTGAGGGCAAAATTTCTGGTGGAGACTTGAACATTGTGGATGAATGGTCGAAATCCCGCCAAAATCAGGAAAAAATTTTAGATGAACAAAAAAGAGAGTATGAGGATTTGGGAGGAGATTACTGATGCAGTTTGTTCATCTGGCTGACACTCACCTGGGTTATCGCCAGTATGGACTTGTTGAACGAGAAAATGACTTTTTTCATGTGTTTAATGAGGCTATTGATGAGTTAATTATGGAAAGACCCGATTTTGTTATTCACTCAGGAGATCTGTTCGAATATTCAAGACCTCCCACCCGGGCGTTATTAACAGCGCAGAATGGTATCTTAAGACTGAAAGAAGAAAAAATCCCAATCTATGCCATAGCAGGTAATCATGATATTGTAATGCGTAAAAACGCACTACCCCCACAAATTTTATACAAAGATTTTGGTTTGAAACTTATAAGCCCCAAAAAACCATTTTATTTAGAAAATGATGTTTTCATAGGTGGAGCACCCTACACATCCAAATACCACTCGAAACAATTAGTAGAAAGGTTGCAAACAATAGAATCAAAATCGAAAGATTATAATAAAAGAATATTAGTTCTGCATCAGGGCATAGACCGTTATATTCCCTATGAGTATGAAATTAAGATAGGGGATGTGCCACAGAGTTTCAATTACTGTGCATTTGGCCATATTCACGAGAGGGTAATTGATGATTTTGGGGAGGGTAAACTAGCATACCCTGGTTCCACTGAGATATGGCGTTCCAATGAAGTTGAAGGATATAAAAAGAATGGAAAAGGATTTTATCTGGTTGATATTGATGGTGATATGCCCGAAATTGAAAAAATCGACCTTAAACTTCCCCGTGAATTCATAAAAGAGACCATTCTATTTACTAAAATCCGAGAAGAGTTATCACGGATCAAACAGTACGTAAGCAACTTAAATAACAAACCCCTGCTTATGGTTACTGTGGAAGGTGGGAATTTCAGCCGTTCCGAGGTGTATGAAACTTTAAACCATTCCCTATCCCACCTTTGTCTTGCTGTGAGGACAAATTACAAGCCTACAGCAGTTGAAGATGGAAAAAATCTTTTTGAAAACAAAAATGAAGCTTTAGATATTAAAAAAATGATTGAACACAGCCTTGATGATTTTAAGAATGAAAAAGTTAACAGGCTGGCAACGGATCTTTTAAAAGAGCTTTCTGATGGAGATTTCAAGATGGCTGAAACCATAGTTCAGAATTTCTACGAGGATTTATATGATCATTAAAAATCTCCATATGAAGAACTTTAAATCCCATAAGGACACCCGCATTGAATTTGATACAGGAATATCCATAATAATAGGTGGAAATGGTGCGGGTAAATCCAGCATTCTGGAAGCAGTGAGTTTTGCACTTTTCAAACAACATACCAGTAAAAAAATTCAACAGCTTATAACCATCGGCCAAAAAAGGATGTCAGTTGCAATCCAGTTTTCTGCCCATGGCCGCACCTATCGGGTTTTACGAGAACGAACCAAAACATCTTCAAAAGCCATTATGAGTATCAAAGAAGGGGAAAGATTCCAATCATTAGTTTCAGGGGATAAACAGGTTACACTGGAAGTTCAAAACATTTTGGAGATGGATGGGGACCTGTTCCTTAATGCAGTTTATGTGCGCCAGGGAGAAATATCAGACTTAATCGAAAAAACCTCTTCTGAAAAAAAACAGATGGTTGGAAGGCTTTTGGGTATTGATTCCCTTGAAACAGCATGGAAAAACATTAAAATTATTTTAGACAAATATAACGGGCAAAAATTAAGATTAGAAGGTAAATTAGAATCTTTTGAAGATGCAAATGTAGAATTGGATTCTAAAAAAGAAGAAGAAACCCAATTCAACATCAAGATTAAAGATCTCAACCGTGATATAGAAGGAAAAATAATTGACACCAACCTAATCAGAGAAAAAATGGAAATACTGGATAAAAGGAGTTTAGAGTTTGGAAAAAACCAGACCCTGCTAAATTCCAAAGAACATTTCAGGGAACAGCTGGAAAAAACTAAAAAAGATCTTAACTGGCAATTAACTGAAATAACAGGCAAAGAAGAGGAAATGAGTAAATTAAAACCCAGGTTAAAGAAACTAAATGTTTTAAAAAGTCTGGAAGAAAATATCAAAGAATTGAAAAATCTAAATAAAGATAAAAAAAGATTAGATGCAATATTGACCGATATAAAACGTTTTAAGACTATTTTAAATGAAAATGAAGTTTATTACAATGACTATTCTCTTCTAAATACTGATATCAGCAGTTTACAATATGCCAAAGATCAGTTTGAGGGAAGTAGAGTATTATCTGAACAGTACACAACAAGAAAATCAAAAATCAAAGTTAAAATGAAAAAATCCCTTGAAAAAGTAAAAACCGTTCTGGAAACATCCAATCAGATTTTAAACACTCAATTTGATTCTGTCGAAGAATTGGAAAATTATCTGACCACATTTAAACCACAATTAGAGGCAAAAATACAGACAACTTCCGAGGAAATTCATGATATACAGAAAGAATTATCTAACCTTCAGGTAAAAAATCAGGACCTTGAAAAACCTATTGGTGAGTTAGAACAAGTTAAAGATCTTTGCCCAATTTGTAAATCTGCTATAACCCCCCAAAAAAGGGATGAACTAATTGAAGATTATCAATCTGATATTGAGGTTAATATTTTAAGATCAAAGGATTTAAAAGAACAATTAGGAGATATTGAAGCTCAGAAAGGTAATTTAGAATTGCAACAATCTAAAATTCAGAGCATAAATCTGGGTATTTTAAGAGAATATTTAAAATCAGTGAAGGATGATGCCAAAGAGGTTGAAAATATTGATTCGAACCTTAAAGATCTTCAAGACAAAATAACCATCCTGGAGGGTATTGAAAAGGATATTAGGAAGAAAAAATCCCAGATCGAGAATATGAAAGGTAAATATGAGAATTATATAGCTGCAAAAGGTTCATTAGAATCTTTAGGGAATATTGAAGAGCATACCTCCAATTTAAATGAAATCAACACCTCTTTAAGTGGTTTAAAAAAGAAGGTTAGTTCCCTTATGGAAATTGCAGGTGACAGTGTGGAGGATCTTCCTGAAGAGATATCTTATCTGGAAGAAATGGATAAACGGTATCAGCATCTCCAAGGTGAGGTTAGTCAGAAGGATGCTCTCCTAAAAAGACAAAAAGAAAATGAAATGCAGATCCAGGAGACCCTGGAAGCAGTAAAAGAGATCAGTCAAATTATTGAAGATTTAAACTACAATGAAAAATCTCATGAAAGGGTAAAAAAGGACTGGGAGTTGAAAAATGAAGAACTGACCCAGTTAACCGGAAAAAAACATATGTTGATCGGTCAGATGGATCAGCTTTCCCTTTCAATCAAAGAGTTAAAAAGTAAAATCATAGAATTCCAGAAATATGAAAATGAACTAAAAAATCTTAAAGACTTTTTAAAGTTATTGAACTTCATTAGACATATTTATGGTAAAGACGGTGTTCAAAAAGATTTAAGGAACATCTCAAGACCATTAATAGAAGAAAAGACACGGGAGTTATTTGAAAAATTTAATTTTGAATATTCTGATATTCAACTGGATGATGATTATGATGTGACTATCTATGGTCCCACTGGCAAAAGTAGTCTGGACATGATCAGTGGTGGTGAAAAAATAGCCGTAGCCATTGCTTTAAGGTTGGGAATCACCCAGGTACTTTCCAGAGGTAGTCTGGAACTCATCATGCTGGATGAACCTACAATCCATCTTGATGCTTATCGCCGTCAGGAACTGATTGATTTACTTAAGAAGATGTCCATAATCCCCCAAATGATCATTGTCACCCACGATGCAGACCTGGAAGATGCTGCTGATAATATATTGAGGATTGAAAAAGAGGAAGGTACCTCTTTTCTGGCGGAATCCTAAATATTCATATACGATATAAACAGTGAAGTAAATCCTAAATAACTTAATTAACTTACTTTATACTTTTTCAGCAGAGTAAATGGCTATTTCTAAATCTTTTGCTACCAGATCTTCAATTGCGACTCCAAATGATTTGAAATGTTCAGTTTGCATGTGGGTATCAAGAGCTTCCTTATTTTCCCATTTTTCAAACATCACTAGGACATTCTCATCTTCGGTGCTGGCCAATAATTCGTAACTTATGTTCCCCTGTTCCTGGAGGGTGTTTTTAATTACATCCTGGGATTTAGAAATCATTTCATCTCTTTTGCCTGGTTTAGCTGTTATATTAGCAGTTACTATGATCATTACAGTCATTCCTCCTTTCATTTCTTTTACGTTTTAAAGTAATGGATGAACTATGTTATAAATCTCTTTTAATTTTTACATTTACAAAAAATCAGCATACTCCTAGTGAAATGGAAAAAATGATAAAAAAGAAAAATTAAAGTCCAAACAGGATTATGATGGCTGAATTTCCTTGGACTCCTTTTTTAATAAATCAGACTATTGAAAAACCACCATCTACAAATATTGTTTGTCCAGTTATGTAAGAAGAAGCATTTGATGAGAGGAACAGGATTGCTCCGTTTAATTCTCCTTTTTTAGCTGGGCGGTTGAGTGGTACGATTCTGCTGTATGTTTCCAGGAATTTTTCAGATTTGAAGAGGGTATCTGCTGTCATTTCAGATTCGAAAAGACCAGGACCCACAGCATTTACTGTAATTCCATATTTACCATAAGAACAGGCCATTCCCATGGTCAGACCACGAACAGCTGCTTTTGATGCATTGTAAACGTGACGTATGAACATGTCATTTTTATCACCGGCTATGGAGTTGATGGAACTGGTGTTCACGATTTTCCCATACTTATTTTCAATCATGTGTGGAATGACGTGTTTTGAAACCAGGAATATTCCTTTAACATTTACGTTCATTCCCATGTCCCAGTCTTCAACGCATAAATCGCATACTCCACCGCGAATTGCCACACCCGCATTGTTCAGGAGTATGTCTATTTTTCCAAAGTAGTCCACAACTTCTTTTATTGCCTTTTCAACGCTCACCTCATCGGCCACATCACATTGAACAGCGAGTGCTTTTCGTCCTGTTGATTCAATTTCTTCTGCCAGTGCTTCTAATCTTTCTTTTCTTCTGGCTAAAAGAGCAACATCAGCACCATATTGTGCATATGCCCTTGCTGCATCCGCTCCAAGACCACCGGAAGCACCGGTCACCACTGCCACTTTCCCTTTTAGATCACAATAATTTTCCATTCAATCCCTCCGTAATGTTCTTATATCAAAGTTTACATCTATGCCAGTATCTTCTCAAGTTGATCTCCTCGAGTTGACACCATATAGCTAAGTTATAATTCATATATAAACATAGCGATTACTCTGTTTGTAATGATTAATAATTTAGATTTTGGTGAAGTCCCATTCATAATTATTGCAAAAAACTAAACACTGACACCTTTTTAAAATCAAATAGGCCTTATTAAATTATTTTTTCAAGAAAAACAAAAAAACCACCGTCATTATGATTTAATAACACGAAAATTTTATTTTTATTAATTTTTAACCTATTTAAACGAATTAATATTAATGGCAAACTATAAAGTTAGGTTCTGTTAGATTACACAAATAATTTATTTACTAACTACTCCCATAACCCTCAACAGTCACTTTGGATTTTTTATGCCAGTGATGTTTGAGAATCTATACCTGAAAAGAAATTTTAATTTATATTATGTATAATCAGTATCTGGTTATTGTTGGTTTACCTGTTATAACTAAATACTTACATGTTTAATATGTAAAAAAATAAACAGAAGATGAAAAATTATGGATACTAAATCTAGAATTCTGGAAACAGCTTTTAAACTTTTTCTGGAAAAAGGATTTGCTGGTGTTTCATTGAACGAAGTTATAAAAGCATCAGACATTACTACCGGGGGTTTTTACTATCACTTTGATAGTAAGGATACTTTGCTGGTTGCAGTGATTGAAAAATACATATTTAACTATTTTAATTCAACCATAGACCAGATTAGACATTTTGAGGGTACGCCCAAAGAAAAATTAAAAAGTGCCACCTTATTACTGGTTGGAGATGATTTAAACTCTGAGCAAACCACTAAATTAGTGGAAAGCTCTGCAAAAATAGATTATAGAGTGTTGAATTTGTTGTTACTGGAAGGAGTCCAGAAATATGACATAATTCGTGACCATTACACTGAATTTTATTATAATCTGTTTGAATTCAACAAGGATGTAATTAGGGAAGGTGTAACTCAGGGAATGATTAGAACCGACATTGATATCAATGAACTTGCATTACACACTCAAACTGTTTTAGTGGGAACAATTGTTATATGGGTGGTAATGCCCACCATCCCCCTGAAAGAAATAATGGAATCCAACATAAACCAGCTATGGGATTACCTGAAAAAAAAGGTTTAATCATTATAAAATTCATCATTCAACCTTATTTTTTAAAAATAAAAAATTTCATAACGATTAAAATATTTAATAGTTATTTACCACTTCAAATCTCAACAATTACGTTTTACCCACTTTATTTAGTTTTAACTTTTTTGTAATTCACCCACAATTATAATAATTAATCATTGCAAACAGAGTAATCGCTATGTTTATATAGTATTAATTTCTCATTCTTTTATCAAGACTGAAGAGTTAAACCTTAAAAAAAAGAGATTAAGAGTAAGGGAGTGTTGATGAAATGAAGATAGCTGTAATTGGTGGAACTGGTGGACAGGGATTAGGAATTGCAATACGTTTTGTACAGGCTAAAGAAGACGTTATAATTGGATCAAGGACAATAGAAAAAGCGCAGTCTGCTGTAAATAAAATCAAAGGATTATTAGGAAAAGATAATATTCCAAATCTGGGTGCTGCTGAGAATCCAGATGCTGCAAAACAAGCCGAAATATTGATTTTGACCGTACCATTAGTAGCACAAAAAGCAACACTTTTATCCATTAAAGAAGGTGCCGCTGGTAAAATATTGATGGATGCTACAGGACCATTAGAAACAGCAATTGGAGGATCACCGACTCGATGTTTATATTTACCTGAAGGAGCGGCATCTGAACGGGCCCAGAAAATTTTACCGGAAACCACAGTTATTTGCGCTTTCAACAACATCAGCAGCGGAGCACTGATGAACTTCAACGAACCCATAGACTGTGACTGCCTAATATCTGGAGATGATTTAGAATCCAAAAAAACCGTAGCCCAACTAATCGAACAAATACCCGGAGTGAATGTAGTAGACTGCGGACCATTAGAAAGAGCCCAGATCATAGAAAAGATCACCCCGTTACTCATTGGTTTGAACATCAAAAAAACCTGTAAAGACGCAGGAATACGGATAACTGGAATAGATCCAGAATGCAAGCTTTACTAAAAAACCATATCCCCCTTTTTTTCGACAGCGAGCCTGATTTATACATAACTAACTTATACGTAACTAATTTTCCCATAAAAAGAATTTAAAAAAAAAGGTATTCATTTCATCTGTGATTTTTGTCCATCTTTTTCTTCCTGATAACTGCTCTTGCCTCTGTACCATGACACAATTATTCCCACCAAACAGAGCACTGTGAAAACCACAAAACAGATGTGTATGCTTTCAAGAAGGGCTGTGTATTGTTCCGGTGTGATCTGCACCCTGCCCAGTAAGAGTGAAAAAACCAGTGTGGCAATCCCTATGCTCATGGTTTGACCTATGAGTCGCATGGTGCTCACTGTGGCTGAAGCTACCCCATAGAATTTTCTCTCCACTGAACCCATTATCACATTGGTGTTGGGTGAAGAGAAGAGTCCGAATCCCAATCCAAGTACTGCCAGGCCAATGATGATATTGATGATGGCGGTATCAGAACCTATGAAAGTGAATGTGAAAAGTCCTAAAGTTACTATGGCCATCCCAACAGTGGCAATAATCCTAGCATCAATACGATCCGACATTCTACCAGCTATAGGGGCGGTTATGGCCATTAATATTGGTTGGGCCACCAGAATTATCCCGGCGCTCTGTGGTTCGAATCCCCGGATGTACTGGAGATAATAGCTTAAAAGTAGGGTCACTGCAAAGGTGGCACTGTAATTTATCAGGGCTGCCATGCTGGAGAATGTGAAAGCTGTGTTTTTAAACAACCTGACATTGAACACTGGACTTTCTGCCCTAAGTTCCCATATGAGAAAGGCGAAAAATCCGGCTATTCCCACAATTAACATTACCCATCCCTCCAGCTGGGGTAAACTGGAGAATCCATACATTACCAGAAACAGCATAATACTGTAAAGTATTGAACCTGTCCAGTCGAATTTTTCTCCCCTGGAAGCAGCCCATTCATCTTTGAGTTTCCAAAATACTATAGCCACTACCAAGAGCCCGAATGGTATCATTAAAAGGAATAAACTCCTCCAACCTAGATACTGGGTCATGAAGCCACCAATTACCGGACCCAGGGATAATCCAACATAAACTGCGGCTACATTTATACCAATGGCCTTTCCCCGGTGTCTGGGGTGAAAAACTGAGGTGATTATTGCCAGACCTGTGACGAAGATCATGGCAGATCCAATTCCCTGCAGGACTCTGGAGGCTATTAAAACCATTGTAGATGGGGATAATGCACAAAAGAGCGATGCCACAGTGAATATAATAATCCCATAGGTGAATATCTTCTTCATTCCATGTATATCCGCTACTCTTCCCAATGGAACTGCAAAAATGGCTGCTGCTAAAAGAAATCCATTGGTAACCCAGTTAAGAAGGATGGCATCTGCACCAAAATCCAATCCAATTGCAGGTAATGCAATGTTAATCGATGTGCCCATGAATGGTGTGAAAAAGGATGCTATTGATGCCACTAAAAGCGCTGCAATTTTTACATCGTTATCAACTTTAAAAGAACTGTCAGTGGGTTTCATTCATTCACCATATTATAATGATCACAATAAATAATCTAATTAAAAAAAACTTAAAAAAGGGGGAGGATGTGGCCATGAATGGCCTTTAAACAATGTTGTGCTTCTGTAAGAGCATTAACTCTTCAGTGGAAACCTTTTTACCTTCCTTGAATTTTCGGAAGATTTCTTCGGCTTTTTCCTTTTCCTCAGAGTTTTTCTTACGCACAATTTCGTCTTCTTTACTTCTTTCTTTAGCCTTAACCCTGTCCATGCCTTTGTTTGTTTTCCTTATCTTGCCGAAGGTTGCTTTAACTTCTTCATGGACTTTGTTTGCTTTTTCCCTGGTTTCTATGAACTTTTGGTGGGTGGCATCGGCCTGACTGCGGATATCATCTATTTTACGGAAATATTCCAGCATTTTTTCATGAGTTTCCTGTGCCTGGTCAGATAACTCCACCACTTTAGCATGGTAGGCTTCAGATTTTTCCTTGAACTCCAATGCTTCACTGCGGCTTTCTGTATCTTCCTGCATACCCTGCAGTTTTTTGCGAAGATCAGTAACTTTTTTGACAAGTTCATTCTCTTTTCGAATGTCAAGGACCCTGGTTTCAATGGTTTTTTCCAGGCGTTTTATCTCATCCTGAAGTTGAACCGCTTCTCTCCTTCCAGAAGTCCATTCAATCTTCTTATAAGCCTTGTGAGCATCATCACGGAGTTTTTTATATTTTTTAACTTCTTTGTTGACCTCGTCACGTTCGTCCCTGTATTTTAAGGCTTTGTCAAGGTTACCTCTTATCTGGGAGTTGAGTTCATCCCTTTCCTGACGTAACTTCTTAGCTTCATCATTTAACTGGTCTCTTTCAGCAGTTAATTTTTTGAGGGTTTTTTCTAAGTCTTTTTTCTTAGATAACAGATCAGTGAAGCTTTCTTCGAGTTCAGATTCTGTTTCAGTTTCAGAATTTGGATCATCAAATATTTCCAGTAATTCTTTTAAGTCTTTCTTCTCAACAACAACATCAGCCATTTCTTTTAAAACAGGCTTGGCATTGAAAGCTATTCCCAGACTTGCTTCTTTTAACATGGAAACATCATTGGCACCATCTCCTACTGCAGCACATTCTTCAGCAGAAATTTTTTCAAGTGCCATTATTTCATTGAGGACGTCTTTCTTGGAACCTGCAACCAGGGGTCCAGTTACTTCTCCAGTAAGGACTCCATCTTCTTCTTCAAGGGAGTTGGAATATGTGTAGTCCAGGTCAAGTTCATCTTTCATGCGCTGGGCAATACAATCAAAACTACCTGTTATGGTGGCTATTTTATATCCTCTCTTCTTGAGCTGGTTAATGCTTTCTTTTGCCCCTTCCATAAGGGGAATTTCCAGCATTACCTTGTTGACATCTTCCACTGATGCTCCTTTCAGGAGTAAAACCCTTTCTTTCAGGGATGTTTCAAAATCTAGATCTCCTTCCATGGCTTTCCTGGTTATTTTAGAAACTTCTTCTTCTACTCCAGTTAGTTTGGCCATTTCGTCTATGACTTCACCGTCAATTAGAACGTTATCAAGATCAAATGCGATAAGTTTAATCAAAAGATCACCAAATATTACTTAAAAAGACAGAATTATAATAAATCTAATTCAGATAATCTTTCCTTTGTTTTTTCTACACCAAGTTGTGCGTCTGCGATAGTTTTTGCACCTGTACATACCACTTTTCCAGATCCGAATAGTAATAGCACTACTTTAGGTTCACCCAATCGGTAAACCAAACCCGGGAATTGTTCTGGTTCGTATTCGGTGTTTTCCAAATCCAGGGCCACTGCCTCTAGGTTGAGAGTTTTTTCTAAATTAGCAGAAGCAACGATGTTCTGAACTTTAATTTCAAATTCGTGAGGTATATCAGGATCTAAAGTGCGCATCTTGTCCACAGCAATGTGGATTGCCTTTTTCGAATCATCGATAGACTTAGCACCTGTACAAACCAGTTTACCTGACCCAAATATGAGTGCGGCTGTTTTAGGTTCTTTAAGTTTGTAAACTAATCCTGGAAATTGTTCAAGGTTATATTCTACACCTTCCAGCGCTGGTGCGACTTGGGGAAGGTCTACGGACTTTCCGAGTGTTGCGGAAGCCACTATGTTCTCCACTTTAATTTCAACTTTTGTCATCTAACATCCTCCCATGGTTACTTATTAACCATGTTCATTTATATTCTTTATAAAAGGGCCTTATATATACTTATAAATAACCCATGAATTGGACATAAAAAAAGCTAGTTTTATACTACCAATTTTTTATAAAAAGCTTCATTATCTTACTACCGTGAGTATGTTCCTTGCTATATATATTAGTTTTTAGTTTCATGAAATATATTCCATGAGTTAGTACTTTGTGAAATCTAATTATATACAAGATGTAGTCTGCTTTCATAGCCAGTTTGGCATTTTAGATTAATAAGTCTTTTTTTGATCAATTGTAATTATAATAAATTGTAATTATATAGAGATTTTCTTTTTACTTTGTTTTTTTATTTTTGGTTTTGTATTTTTTTATTTTTTTTATTTTTTGGTTGTTTTTCTGGGGTTTTAACCTTATTTTTTTCGTTATTTTGCACGTTTTTCTTGTTTTTTTTTTGGTTAGCGTTCGCTAGGTGGGGTTGTTTTTTTGGAGGGTGTTGAGTTGTAGTAGGTTGTAGTTGAAGCATGTGAAGAGGTTTTTGGTG